>JBMCCK010000011.1:0-10980 GCA_048619255.1 Methanohalophilus sp.
TATGCCCAATTACAGAATGTACAACACTGGCAGCTCTTTCATCACGGGATATGAACACTTTACCGGTGCCATAACCTGCAGTTCGTACCCATACCGCACCATCCTTTCGTGCTTCAAAGTTTTCAAAGGAGCATATCTCCCCCTTTAAACCATTGTCACTTATAAAAGAACTGGATTCATCGTCAACTTCGAAAAATCCATCTTTAATTAGACCAAAGAAAAATTCAGCTCCTTCAGGGGATTCAAGAGCAAGTTTTACCATTATAAAGGTAAAAAGACCATCACCGTCCTCTAAGATTGTGCTAGTATCATCTGTGACCTGATGTTTTGCAGACTCCTGCCATTCTATTACGGGTTCAATTTCAAGAATGCGATCAGAACGCTCAAAACTGGTCAGAAGTTTCTTGCCACCCACGACCCTGGCAAAGGGACCATCTGCAGGTGCACCGTAATCTGCAGAATGCTCTGCAAGGGAAAAAAGAAGATGAAAATTAGAAGGGTTATACCCACCCGCTGAAAATAATACATCATATTTGTCCAGCTTTGTGGGATTTCTTCCCGGTTTCAGAGATTCCGAAAAGGGACCAAAGGCCGTGGCATCCTTGCTATCCCACCGTAGAGAAATTCCTTCATATTGCTTGAAGCCTTCCATCCACCTCCGGGCAGAAGCGGAAAGATGATCAATTATTTCAAGACGTAATTCTCCTTTTGTGGTCTTGACACGATACTCTTTTACATTTTCAGAACGGACACTCTCTGATTTTTTGAGAATGCCCACGGATGCACCTTTTTTGTAGGGTGCCTCTGCTGTATCGATGGCTTTCTGTACGGTAGCACCATCCGGGAGAGAGAACTTCTCGCCGTTAACAAGCACTTGAATCGTCCCTAATACCTCCAATCACTACATAGAGAGCACTTAATAATAAAGTTACTGTTGAGGAACTTCTTCAAGTTCCTTTTCAGTAAGCTGGGAAAGAACGGTTTCCGGTTCTCCGATATCAACTATCTTTGAATCCCTCATTAGTGCTACACGATCACAGATATCAGTCAGGAAATCCATATCATGAGACACGATCACAAATGTATTACCCATCTCTTCCCTTGCCTTCAGGATAGATTTAGTCACCTCGGTCCTTGTGATCGGATCCATTGTGCCGGTAGGCTCATCCATTAAAATGATATTTGGTTCTTTCATTAAAATCTGGGCCAGAGCAACCCTGTGCCTCTCTCCTTCACTTATCTCATCGGCCATTTTAGGAAGGATGGATTTGGCTTTATTTTCAGTAAAGCCGGTTGTCACAAGAGTGTTGATAGCCTTCCTGGTAGCAAGTTCATAGGGAAGATCAATCCCGATGGATTCGGTCAGGTTATCGATGATTGTTCTGTGTGTGTACAGACCATATTCTTGATGCAGTATAACCATGTAGCGAACCGCACGGCCCCTGTTGTCAGCTCCGGGTTCTCTCATATTCACCCATTCATCACCAACACGAACATGCACTGCCCCACTTGTTGGTTGTACATGCCCCATGAGCATTTCAGAAGTAGTTGTCTTCCCTGCACCACTGGTACCCGCAAGCCCGAATATCTCACCTTCCTTCACATTAAAGCTCACACCACCTACGGCATAGACCACACCCCTTGAAACGGAGATGTATTTTTTCACAAGATCCTCCACTTTGATGATGTCCTCGCCTACATTGGCTTTTTCCCATTCACCAATGTCAGTAACCATTTTCATAAAGTCGCGGGAAACATCACAGGCATCGCCTTCACATACAATTTCCCCTTCCTCAAGAATAATTGCCCTATCAGCCAGGTCTTCAATGACATCTGACCAGTGAGAAGTGATTACCATTGTCATATTGTGGGATGAAACTGTATCCTCTACAACATCATGTACCACTTTTGCTGTCCTGGGATCCAGAGTTCCTGTAGGTTCGTCGGCAAGCAGCAGCATGGGATTTCTCACAAGCTGGCGTGCAAGAACCACCCTCTGTTTCTCACCCCCACTTAAATCACGGGCCACGTGCATCATCCTGTGAGAGAGACGAACCTCCTCCAGCAGTTCTACGGCACGTTCCATCGCATCGGGGCCACTGTAACCAATCTCTGTCAGGGAATTTACTACATTGGCAATTACTCTGTCATCTCCATAAAGGGCAAAGGTCCTCTGGAGCATAATTGCTACCCTTCGGGATACCGCCCTGCGTTCGTTATTATGAATGCCAAGTTTTGCAAAATCAGCTTCAAACGCTTCAAAATTACTGTTTTCGCAATGTGAACAGGCCTTCCCCACCATACTGGGCGGCTCTATATAACCACATTTTGCACAGCGTGCAACGTGATAGATTATTGAACCTGTGATCTCATCTAATTCCTCTGCACCGCGAAGCGCATGCATCAGTACAGTTTTACCAGAACCGCTTTTTCCCAGGATTCCGACAACTTCACCTTCATTTATGTTGAGATTGATATTCTTTAAGACCGCTGCACCATTGAAAGAGATGGTAAGGTCTTTGATCTCGATGAATAATGACATTTGAGTACCTCCAACATGGATATTATCAGACCTGTTTTGAGATTATACAGTAAATGTACTTAACATTTTGCACGGTATGCACAAAACCATAAACCTGTGGCCAGGTCCAACATAACCAAAAATTTAAATCTGGTATTTTATATCTGGATTACATTGAACACTACATAAACGTAACGCATAATTATATCGCTGTTAACTTTTAAAAACCATCTTCTGCTATTGTTAAGATGAAATCATCTCATCTGCAAACCTGACAACCTCGGCAATATTGTCCACCACAACATCGGCAGATTCCTGCAATCTGGAAGGTCGGGAGTCACCCTGTTGAACTGTAAGAATTCCTAAATTGGCCGATCTTAATGCCAGCATATCGTTCATTCCATCCCCTACCATAATGACTTTATTGTACTTCTTTTTTAGATCCTGAACTATTCTTTCCTTGCCAAATGTAGAGGCGATATCAAAAACCCCATCAATAGGAACACCAATGCAGTGAGAGAGCCTGCTGAGGTTTTTCATGCGATCTCCTGAGGCAATATAGAGCCCCGCTCCCCTTTGATGAAGAGTTTGCAAAGTGTCCCTGCTTTCAGGATAAAGGCGGCCCCCAGTACTAACCACATAGGTTACTGACTGCTCAACAATATCTACTATCAAGCCACACGCCAGGTAAAATATATTGGGACAACGGGTCTTTACCCTGCAAAATACTTCCTGAACATCCCCGAGCACCACATCGCTCTGCTTTACTATTTTAGAAATATCGGACGGGGAAACCTCCCCGTTGGAACAGCTCACATCCAGCCCTACGTGTTCTTTTTCCATGAAATCCGAAAGTAACCGGCGGGGTTGTGACTCCAGTATCCTCTCCATATCGGCATGGATCACTACAAGTGCCCTGCCTTTGCGACCTGCCACAAGCATCGTGCTTTCTACATCTTCCAGCATCATCCCGTTGGACATATCCCTGGCAACACGATACATATGTAACAATGTTCCCGCACTGTCAAAGACCACTGCCAGTTTGTTTTCCATACTGGATAAAGCGAGAGAAGCCGATTAATATTTTTCGTCCGAGATTGCATTCTGGCTATGTTCATAACATGAAGGATAAGTATAATGCTACATTATTGACAATCAAGCAATTGTCCATCATGAATTGTAATTCCATCGACAGACAGCAATCTTAGAATTCATCCCACTATTTCAATCTGTGAGCCATCCCTCACTTCGATCTCGGGTGTGCCCTTGTAATCTATGATCTTGCCTGTCACAAGCACATTTTTACCGTCATAGTAAGCATCAGGAGATTGGGGGAAGTTTGACCAGCTGTCCTGCCATATAATTACAGTGAAGTAGCCTTTATAAGGGTCATGGAAATTTAGATAGATTATACCGTCCTCATCATTTTTAGCTGTTGATAACACTATACCCTCAACAGTTCTCACCTGGCCTGCATAGTTATCTGCTTCCAGGTAAGAGATTACTGCTGTGTCACTGTTTGCCAGATAGGACCAGATTCCCACCTGCTCATTTCTTGCCCGTTGTTGTGCATCGTTGAAAATATGCTGATATTTTATATCGGGTTCATAAGTTTTGGACAGAGCCAGTCCTTCTTCCACAAGCTCCCTGTTTACCAGTTCATCATCAAGCCAGACATATCTCAAGAGACGTCCATAAGTATCCCGATTACTGCTATCCCCTTCCAGCAAAACCTGCTTACCTTCCACCCGGGCGGACAAATAATCTTTTGCCTCGGTATAATAAGGTTCATCTACCTTTATTCCGATTAGTCTCACTTTCTCCCGGAATCCGTCACAAAAGTATCCCCATCTATCACGCTAACAACCGTTGTGGTCGAATTCACGATCTGATTTTCATCCGAAGAAAGACATCCACATGAAATAAGTATGAGAATAACAACGACCAAAATTAATGACTTTTTAAACATAGGAAGAAAATAATTCTGCTCCTATTAAAATATAATTGCACCCCGGGCAATCTTTATTTTTGATGGAGAATTATTGATTGGTATGAAAAAGCCGGCTAAAATAATCCTTTTCGTATTACTTGTCGCCATGATATTCTTCACCGGTACCTCCCTTGCAGATATTGAAAAAATATCAGACAAACCATGGGATCACAGTCCCATAACAGTATATATAGATGACAAGGATACGCCTGAACACTACAGCCCCACCTACAGAGAACAGGTAGAAATTGCTCTGGATTACTGGGAGAGGGGTGGTAACAGAGCCCTCAGTTACCAGCCGGTGTTCAAGATAATCGACACTCCTGACGCGGACATAAATGTTCGCTGGGTGGAAAATCTTGAGAAGGTCGAAGGAGCCGATGAAGGAGTGGCCGGATACTGTAGACCCACCATTGCCGGGAACAAATACCTGCATGCTGAAATCGTACTGGAGGTCGGAAATTACCAGGGGTTTTCATGGGTACAATATGGCGATGCAAACATGCAGGAGGTATCCAAGCATGAGGTAGGACATGCTCTGGGGCTGGGCCACAGTACTGACCGTTCAGATATCATGTATCCCAGTTATGAACAGCGTGACAACATCAATCCCCTCCTCCTGAAATCCACTTTGCCCTACCTGATAGGTGCACTCATAGTAATCGTAACCATAATTGGATACCACAGCATCGGTTGGAGAAAGATGCGCAAGCAGCGCAAACAAATTGAGAAGGATGTTTTTGAAGACAAGAAATGAATATGCAAAACCTTTGCCATGATATAATGAAATATCTCTCAGGAGAGTATGTGGATTTCCTGAAATATGACCCGGACCTTACGCATCTTACAAAGTTCCAGAGGGAAGTTCTGGAAGCCACCCGAAAGATTCCCTACGGACAAACACGCACCTACGGCCAACTGGCAAAAGATATTGGGAAAAGCAAAGCCAGTAGGGCAGTCGGCCGGGCGCTTAACAAAAATCCCTATCCACTGGTAATTCCCTGCCACAGAGTAGTTGCTAAAAATAGCATAGGTGGCTATGCCGGTGGCAAAGAATTAAAGAAAAAATTACTGGAAATGGAAAAAAGACATTGATTACGATGAATCAGTTCGTTAAGTTGATATAAGGGAACCGAAAATTATACCCCTGACTATCAAATGTTCATAATTTATCAAAGGAGTATAATCACATGAAACAACAGGTTGAAGTAAAGGAACTCAAGGAAGGTAAATACGTAATTATCGATGACGAACCATGCATTATCAAGGGCCTGTCAAAATCCAAACCCGGAAAACACGGTTCTGCTAAAGCAAGGATTGACGCGGTTGGTATATTTGATGGTCAAAAACGCTCAATCGTAAGCTCCGTTTCCTCAAAGACCTTTGTGCCTATTGTCGAAAGGAAAAGTGCACAGGTTCTTTCCGTTTCAGGAGACATCGCCCAGCTCATGGACATGGAAGATTACTCTACCTTCGAAATGAAAATCCCTGATGAATACAAGGACAGGGTGAATGAAGGAGGAGACATTTCATACATAACCGCAATGGGTAAAATGAAGATAGACCTGCGTTAAATAATTAAATGTTCTACCAGCCCCTTATGATGGACGCCCTGTGGGATTACGGGGCTGCAAAATATATTATATTCGGAGCCCCTTTTGACGGGACTTCCTCTTACAGACCGGGAAGTCGCAGGGCTCCGGATGCTATGAGACAGGCGTCTGAAAATTTTGAAAGTTACAATTCTTTTTTTGGTATAGACCTTACATCTATTCCGATTCATGATGCAGGCAACCTTGAAGTTTATTCTTCCGTTGATGAAACCCTCAGGGACCTTTACTATGATACGAGGGACATAGTAAAAAGTGAAAAGGTTCCCATAATGATGGGCGGGGAACACTCCCTTACTCTTTCAACCGTTAAAGCCTGTGCAAAAGACGATGACGACATTGGAGTGATTGTACTGGATGCCCATTTTGATCTGCGGGAATATTTTGGCGGAGTGAAAAATAATCATGCGTGCGTCAGCCGGCATATATTAGAAGAGGCCACCGACAAATATGCATGCATTGGAATCAGGAGCGGACCCCGGGATGAATGGGATTTTGCAGAAGATAATAACATATCCTACTACACACCGGAAAATGTGAAAGAATACTCTGCCAAAAAAATTGCTACAAAAGTTATGAAAGAAGTAGGGACCTCACAATTCTACCTCTCCCTGGATATGGACTGTCTCGATCCTGCTTATGCCCCTGCGACAGGTACTCCTGAGCCCTTTGGTCTTGATCCCTGGCAGGCAAGGGACCTGATACATGCTTTTGCCCCCCACACAGTTGGTTTTGATATTATGGAAATTGCTCCGGACTATGATAGTGGACAGACAGCCCTGCTCGGTACAAAACTGCTAAGGGAATTCATAGCCGCACATGCAGCCGCCAATATCCAATAAGCATCAATTAGATATATACCTTCAAACCTAACTGGCGATTATGAGTGAAGAGATCGAAACCACATGCCCTGCATGTTCGCCACAGGAATTCGTGTGGCACGACATACTGAAGGATGGACAGAACATGCTTGTCCGGTGCCAGGTTTGCGGTGATGTACATCCCACAGAGATCGAGACAGAGAAGACCATCCCGGTAAGAATAGTAATCAGTCGAGGGGATGAATCATTCAAGATAAATGCACTTTTTGAAGAGACACAGGTCATCACAACAAACGAAGAATTGGTTGTGGAGGACCAGAACGGTGAAGATGTATACCCCATACAGATTACTTCCATCGAAACACCTATAAAACGTGAAGAATACGCAAAGATTGCAGATGTTGAAACCATCTGGGCACGTGCGATTGATGAAGTCGATGTCAAGATATCAGTACAATCCATAGGAAATACCAACCCCCATACAAAAAGAGTATCCGGAGAAGAAATTTTTGAAGTCGGCCTGGAATACGAAGCTGGGGGAGAGCGTTTCAGGATCACAAGAATAAAAATACGGGGAGGAAAATTCAGGTTTAAAAGGGGTGACAAAGTAGAGGCCAAATATATAAAAAGAATCTTCGGCAGAGTGGCCTATAAGAAAGGCTGGGGAGGGGGCAGGACCGCTTGGAGTATGAAGAGAAACGTAAGGAACTGGTAAACCAGATCAAGGAAGAAGGAATCGGAAAACAGGTGCTTGAAGCTATGGGGAACGTCCCCAGGCACCTTTTTGTTCCAAAAAATCTAAAAAATTCTGCATATATTGATTCTCCCTTGCCCATAGGGAACAGGCAAACGGTTTCAGCGCCCCATATGGTAGCCATAATGTGTGATTTCCTGAAAATAGAAGAGGGCATGAAGATTCTTGAAATCGGAACCGGTTCCGGTTATAATGCTGCTGTTATGGCCGAAATGGTAGGCAAAGAGGGACATATATACAGCATTGAAAGAATCCCTTTTTTAAAACAATTTGCCGAAAGTAACCTTAAAAGGGCAGGTTACACCAATGTTACTGTCATCGAATCCGACGGCACTCTCGGTTACCCTCCACAGGCTCCATATGAACGTATGTGCGTAACCTCCGCAGCTCCATCTATTCCTCAACCTCTCAAAGAGCAACTTTCAGCGGGCGGAATTATGGTGATACCGGTTGGCAAATACATGCAAAACCTGATTCTTGTCCACAAACTTGGTGATGGAACCTTCAGTGAGGAAAACCTTGGTGGCGTTATTTTTGTACCCCTTATTGGAAAATACGGGTACAGAGAAGCTATTTAATGAAAATTATATACGATGGACATATATACAAGGAATCCATCTATATACGCATATATAGTGATGACGAATTAATCGAGGGATGGATATAGAAACAAGAAAAGTACAGCAAACCGGAGGTTCTACATACATTATTTCTCTCCCAAAACCCTGGGCGCAAAGAATGGGAGTTGAAGCAGGCTCCAGAGTATCCGTCAGAAACCAACCCGATGGTTCCCTTAATATAGCCACTCTGGATACCACAACAAAACCCAAAAAACGTAAGATGGAAATCACCAATTACAAGGGAGAAGGCCTAATACGCAATATAATTGCCGCCTATGTTGCCGGTTATGACCTTATAGAACTTGTTTCCCCAAGAATACTTGCCGAGCAGAAAAAAATAATACGAGAAGTTTGCCACAAATTAATAGGCCCTGAAATCATCGAGGAAACCTCCAAAGGTGTCCTCATACAGGATCTACTCAACCCTGAAGAAGTTTCCATCAAAAAAAGTATCCGCAGAATGTACCTAATTTCCACTTCAATGCACAAGGACGCCATCCAGTCCCTCAAGACCGGTGAAAAAGACCTCGCACTTGATGTGATGCTCAGGGATGATGAAGTGGACAGATTATTTTTACTTATCTCAAAACAGTTCCGCTCCCTGTTCAGAGGAACACGGCTTGCCGATACCACAGAGACATCCATTGATGAATATCATGACTTCCGACTTGTTGCAAGTTCCCTGGAAAGGATTGCAGACCATGCCCACAGAATCGCAGGAGTTACCAGAAAACTGCAAGGACCTGTTCCCGAAGAAATAATGGAGCCTATAGAAAAGGCGAGCGAAGAGGCACGCAGCACTGTGGAAAAGGCAATTGATGCCCTCTATGGTTGTGATGTGAAACTGGCGAATAAAACCATAGAGAACATACAGCACATAAAAACCGATGTTGACAAACTCAATGCATCCTTTATGAAGCTAAAAGATGTAGGAACTGTAGTGGGACTGGGAACTGTGGCCGATAGTATAGAGAGGACAGCAGAATACGGCACAAATATCGCAGAGACTGCTATAAATATGGCCATCGCCACTACAGAGGAAAGTGCCTGAATTGAAAAACAGACGCTTATTTATATAATGATAATATCAGAAATCAAGAGGACAATTCCCACATCATAAATGGAGGAAATAGATGGGAGTAATAAGATCATTAAAAAGAAACTTCACAGGTTTCCTGAAGAAACTGCTAAATAAAAAAAGTGCAAGGATTGGCATTTATGGACCCCCAAATGCAGGAAAGACCACCCTTGCAAATCGCATACTACGTGACTGGACAGGAGACGCTATGGGTTCAGTATCCAATGTTGCACATGAGACACGTCGTGCCAGGAGAAGAGAAGGAGTAACAATCAAAGGCAATGGTAATTCATTATCACTTGATATTATAGACACTCCAGGTCTTGCCACAAAGATAGACTTTCATGAATTCATGGAGCAGGGGATGAGTGAAGCAGAATCTAAACGCAGAGCAAAGGAAGCCACTGAAGGAGTAATTGAAGCGGTCAAATGGCTGGAAAACCTTGACGGTATAATCCTTGTAATGGATGCAACCGAGGACCCGTTTACCCAGGTAAATGTCACGGTTATCGGAAATATGGAAGCTCGTGGTCTTCCGCTCTTAATCGCTGCCAACAAGATCGATCGTGAAGATTCATCCCCTTCAACAATAAGGGAAGCATTCCCCCAGCATCCACTCGTTGCCATATCTGCCCTTGAAGGAAAGAACATTGATACTCTTTATGAGGAAATTGCAAAGAGATTTGGGTGATTTGAAATGCAGGGTATTCAAATGGATTTACTTTCAGAGGATCGTCTTGCAAGGATGAGCCCTGTGGAAAAGGTTCGTTTCATCATTGATGAAGTCAAAAACGGCAAAATCCTTGTACTCGAAAGAGGACTCAGTCCTGAGGAAGAAGCCAATCTTATAGAGATGACAATGACACAAATAGCACCTGATGAATTCTCAGGTATCGAAATGGAAACATATCCAGCCCACGAAACCAAGTCTTTTCTGGGAAAACTTTTCAACAAAGGCCCAAAAGGCAGACTAACCCTTATTGGTCCGGCCGATCAGCTCAAGACCCTCAAGAAAGACAGGGATATGATTACAGCATTGGTATCCTCAAACAGATAAGTGTTGTTTAAGCTATGGAATCCATAGAAAGAGACATTAAGGAAAATACCAGCAACCAGTCCCTTTCATCTTATGAAATGGGAAGAGACGACGTCAATGTCATTTGTACCTATGGAAAAATATCGGTGTGGTTTGGCAGGCAGACTCCTGAAGTCGTGGTTGGAAGAATCCTTATTTCTATTTCCCGGATTGATAAATCCGCTGTCCATGAAGTGGAAATTGTTTGTCCTTTTGAGAAAATAACAGAATATGAAAGCCATGGATATGTATTGGTATCTTATGCTAAATGTGAAGGTGGTTACAGGGCCACATTCCACATCCCCTTCTATAACAAAAAGGCCCTTTTCTTTTTTGCAGAGCATATAGTCAGAAAATTGCAGCAGAGAGATGTAAAAATAGATATATACTGGAACGGGGATGATTCAGACATCACCCGATTAACTGAACATCTCGAAGAAATTGATGAATGGAAAGTAAAAAACATAAATTACAAGGATATATTGATAGATTAGTGTATAATCCGGAAACA
>JBMCCK010000012.1:0-10875 GCA_048619255.1 Methanohalophilus sp.
TCTTGGCAAGGCCGATTACAGGTATATTTATCTGCAGTTTTTGTAATTCCCGGCTTGCGGCGTTGACCTGCCCTTCTCCCCCGTCGATAAGTATAAGGTCCGGCATGGCTTTTTTATCATCTTTGGTGTGGGAGTATCGCCTTTCAACAGCTTCGGCTATCATGGCAAAATCATCAATTCCTTCAACATTTTTGATATTGTAATGCCTGTAGTCCGCTTTTGAAGGTGTACCGTTTTTGAATACCACCATCGAAGCTACCGGATCACTTCCCGATATATTGGATATGTCAAAACCTTCGATGTGTCGGGGCAGTGTACCAATTCCCAGTTTTTCCTGTAAGGCTTCCAGCCCTTTCAGTGTCCCCTCCTTTTTTGCTTTCTCCGTATTTGCCCTCTCTTTGGCCATTGTGGCATTTTTTATCGCCATATCAAGGAGCTTTTTCTTATCCCCTATCCGGGGAATGTTCAGGGTGACTTTCCTGCCTGCCTTTTCAGACAGCCATTTCAGGATCACTTCTTCCTCCGGAGGCATCTCTGGTACAACAATTTCGGGAGGTACAGGGGAATCCTGGTAGTATTGTTTAATGAATTCGGCAATGATCTCAGAGGATGTATTTTTTCCCCGGTTTAATTCAAAATCCGCCCGGCCGACCATGTTGCCGCTTCGTACATAGAAGAGCTGGACGTAAATGTCCTTTTCATCCACATGCAAACCGATCACATCCCGGTCATCGATCCCTGCAGTTGTCCTTTGCTGTTTTGCAAGTTCCTTTAAGCCTTCAATCTGGTCCCGGATAACCGAAGCTGCCTCATATCGCTGTTTTTCTGCGTATTCCTGCATTTGCTGTTTGAGTTTGCCCAGCAGGTCACCGGTATCCCCCCTGAGGTACTTTACTGCGGCCTTCACATTATCTCTGTATTCTTCAGCATCCACATCTCCTGTACAGGGTCCCATGCAGCGATTTATATGATAATTCAGACAGGGCCTTTTCTTTTGTGCGGGATTGCCGTGACACCTGCGGATTTTGAATATCTGGGATATCAGGTCAAGGGTGGTGCGCACCGGCTTTACACTGGTGTACGGTCCAAAATAGACAGCATCGTCCATTAACCTGCGCCTGACCAGATATATGCGTGGGTATCTGGAATTGATGGTTACTTTCACATAGGGGTACCTTTTGTCATCCTTGAGACTGATATTGTATCTGGGCCTGTTCTTTTTGATAAGGTTGGCTTCCAGGATCAGGGCTTCAACTTCTGTGGATGTGACTATGTATTCTATGTCCCTGATCTTGCTAACAAGGACCTTTGTTTTCGGACTCTTGTTTTTGTCAGCCTGGAAGTACTGGCTGACTCTTTTTTTCAGGTCCCTGGCTTTACCGATGTAGATAATGGTATCATTTGCATCCTTCATCAGGTATACGCCCGGCAGGTGGGGAAAATCTAATATGTCCGAATGTCCCGGCACAACATTTTCACTCATTTCTGTGGTGTGCACCCCTTAAAGCAATGTTCAATAAACCCGTCATATGTAATCTCCAGAATGATTTCCAAGTTCACTATATCTTCCCGGTTGTACTCAAGAAGCAGGTCAAGGGCTTCTTCATTTCCCTTTTCATATTCCTTCCACAGGCGCACGGCTTCAAAACCGTCCATGCCTTCAGTTTCTTCGGAGCGGTTGATTCCCAACATGTGTTCTATATTTTTGAGTCCGCCTTTCAATCCGATTCTCCTTAAAGGATACATAAGATCGGTATGCATTTGCTCCATTGTTATCTGGGGGAACTCTCGCTGTATAAAGGGCAGGTCAAAACGCGCACCATTGAAAGTCACCAGGAAATCGTATTGTTCCATCTCCTGTACTATTTCTTCCAGATTTATGCCCCGCACGAAACTTTTCACGTCTTTGCCGTCATAAACTCCAATGACAGTTATTTTAGAGGATGAAGGTGAAAGCCCTGTGGTTTCAATATCCACGTAGGCGACAGAGTCCGAAAAATTACGGAATCCTCTCCAGTGCTCGGATGCAGGTATCGATTTTGCAAAATAAGGTATATCGCGTATCTCCAGTTTTTCGATGGAGTTTTCAATTTCCATCGCAATTTTATCTTTTTTGGAATCCGGGAGGTTTATTGCGTTTTTATTCTGCAGGAAATCATTCCATGTGGTAATTCCGCCGGACCATATCTTCCGCTCGGTTTCTTTCCCGACACCCGGGATGTGAATATAAGTACTTGTAAGCATTAATGTCACCAATATTTTATATGATGGATTCAGCTCATGTAATTAAATTTGCCAGAATATATATCATTTAAGAAAATGTATTTATATATATGATCAACGTAAATTCTTATACAATATACAACTATAACAGGGAATAACATGCGCGCAGATATTACATCACTCTTTGGGTTAAACGTATATACCAACCTCGGTACTTATGTGGGTAAAGTTGACGACCTTGTAATGAACGTGGACGAAGGAGTAATAAGTGGTCTTGCTCTTTCTGACATCAGCCGTGATTTTTTCGATGTGCCTACAAGGGGTGTTATAATTCCCTATCGCTGGGTAGTCACAAGCGGGGACATCGTTCTTATCAGGGATGTTGTCAGCAAATTCAGGAAAAAAGAGCAAGTAGAAGACTGATCCTCTCATGAAAGAGCGAGAGATCTATGCAGATTTGCGTTGTGTATCTCCGGTAATTCTTCGCGTAGATGGCAGAAACTTCCAGCGTGCCCTGAAAAAAGAAGGGTTTGAAAAACCCTACGATTTTTTCTTTGCCACCTGTATGGCCAATTCAATAGAGTTGTTTTTCAAAAAAAGCAACATGAACCCGGTTTTTGCATACACTTTTTCTGATGAGGCAAGCCTTGTATTCGCGGACCTGCCCTTTGACAGAAGAGTGGAGAAACTTGATTCGGTTGTCCCTTCATTTTTGAGCAGTGCTTTTACCCTTTTTTCAGGAATTGAGGAACCTGTGGCCTTTGACTGCCGTGTGATTCCTGTATGCAATGACCAGTTTACTGAATATATGCAGTGGCGACAACAGGAAGCCTGGCGCAATTTTGTCAGTTCTTATGGCTATTACACTCTTATAGATGAAGGCATTGACAAAAAGAGTGTAGCTTCAGTCATGCATGGCAAAAAATCACAGGACATACATGAGATGATGTTTGAAAGAGGCACAAATCTGGCAAAGAAACCTGTATGGCAAAGGCGAGGTGTGGCTGTATACAGGGAAAAATATCCAATAGAAGGATATAATCCTCTTCTGGAGGAAAAGACACAGTCCACACGTACACGTATCTCCCAGGATTGGGATTTGCCTCTTTTCAGTACAGCAGAGGGAGATAATTTTCTCAAAAGACATATATCTCTGGATTGAATAGAGATTGCACAATTATTGACTTATTATCAGTTTAATTATTTTATGCGGTGACCCCATGGACAGAATAGATCTTGTTAAAAGGAATGCTCAGGAAATTGTTACAGAGAAGGAACTGGATGAACTGATGGAAGCAAAAGCAGAGCCTTCTGCGTACACAGGTTACTAACCAAGCGGTAAGATACATATGGGCCACGTGCTTACCGTCAACAAATTGATCGACCTTCAGAAGGCGGGCTTTAATATTACGGTACTCCTTGCAGATGTGCACGCTTTCCTGAATCAGAAAGGTACTATGGAAGAAGTGAAACAAATTGCTGATTACAACAGGAGATGCTTCCTTGCACTGGGGCTTGACCCTGATAAAACCAATTTTGTTTATGGTTCGGATTTCCAGTTGGGTGAGGAATATATGCTCAATGTACTCAAACTCACCTGTACCACTTCTCTGAACAGAGCCCGCCGTAGTATGGATGAGGTCGGAAGAACGATGGATGATCCGCGGGTTTCCCAGATGGTCTATCCAATAATGCAGGCCATTGATATTGCTATGCTTGATGTTGATGTAGCTGTAGGTGGTATCGACCAGCGTAAGATACACATGCTTGCCCGTGAAGGACTGCCCGGAATGGATTACAGGGCACCGATATGTCTCCATACTCCCATCCTGCTGGGACTTGACGGTGAAAAAATGGCATCTTCCAGAGGCAATTATATTTCTGTGGATGATGATGAGGCAGCCATCAAGAAAAAGATGAAAAAAGCTTTCTGTCCTGCTGGTGAAGTAGTTGATAATCCTGTGTTACAGCTCTTCCGCTACCATATATTCCCCCGTTACGAAGAGATCGTATTCGAAAGGCCTGAAAAATTTGGGGGCAATCTTACATGCAATGGCTACGAAGAACTTGAAACAATCTTTGAAGATGGAACCCTGCACCCAATGGATCTTAAAAACGGTGCTGTAAAATACATGAGCCTGTTACTTGCACCTGTCAGGGAAGTTCTCCTGTAAATCCCCACAATAACATATATAATGTTTGCAGGCAGATATTTAGCACTAAACTGGGGGAAACATGAAATATACATTTCAGGATTCTACTGATCTGCCTGTACAGCGGGATTTCATTGAGGATTTAAAGAACTTTGTGTATGCCTGTTCCAAAGTTCTTCCTGTAGAGAAGGAAGCTATTGAAAAAAATGAAATCTATCGTAAAAGCACCTATTCTCTTGAAAAGGCACTGGAGGAACTGAACAGTTCCAACGGTAAAGTTGTGGAATGTGTCAAATCCCTTGATTCTGATTTTGCCGGGCACTATCTGGATGAATATAAAAGGTCAGTCCTGGATGCCTGTGACAGAGCTGCACATGAAGGCTTGGAACAGGTAAATCTCTCCCTCGAAAAGGAAAGAAACGACTATAACAAATTGATGAATTCTGTTGGTAGTCAGGTCCTTTCTATGTTGAATCCTCTTTTTGAAGGCGGAATTTACGGTTCTCATGAAAGCTATTCCATGGAAGCGGAAAATGGCCAGTTAACCGGCAAGAAGATTTCAACTTTAGGGTCAATGCAATCTTTCTTTGAATTGGGCTATAACAGGTCTTCTGTTGCGATAAAAGATCTGATAGATACCCTCTTTATCCCTACGTGGACACGGGCCGGATTTATATCCAAGGAAAAAAAGATCAAAATGGAAGACCTGTCCGAGTATTTACTGAAATCGTTTGAGTATGATGGCAATGAACATGTGGAAGCCTCTTTCAGCAATAAAAAGACAGACCATTCCCTGAAGATCATTTCAGACGGTGATGAGTATTCCGTGATTTTTGATGATACTGATATTACTGCAGACCCTGCGCTTTTTAAATCAATAACCCTCGAAGAGATTGATTCGCTTGTCAAGAACCTTGTGGAATTTGCCCGCTCCAACATTGCTTCCCGCAAACTTGTCAATCTGATGAGCGGTGATGAGAACGCCATTTACAGTAATGAGATATTTGACTGCTTAAAAACCGTTGCAGAACAGTATTCAGACATTATAACTCAATGTCGTGAAAGAGGATATGTGAAAGGTGAAATTACCATCAAGATTGAGCAAGAAGACGGAACACGTACTGAAAAGTATGTGGATCGCAGTGAAATCTTCAACCGTCTTTCTGAACTTGGCAGTGAAGGATTGGAGATTGCGGGTATTCTCGGAGTTGAGTCTTTTAAAAACAATTCACATTAATTTTCCTTTCAGTCATGTATGATCTTTATTGCTGCTGCAAAAATAAAATGTAGACTGATCTGCTATTAAATACATTTCAATCCTCTGTATCTGTATACTTATGTTCACATTCCGGATCCAGTTCACATAATATGTGAGCGGTTCCAAATACTTTGTCAACCGGTACTACAAATCCCATTCCACGGCCAGGTTTGTCGAGACCCACATCTTTTTGGATAAATTCCAATATATTATCGGCATTTTGGGACTCGGCAATTGTTAATACTATTTCCTTTTCAGGTTCAATTAAAGTACCAAGAAAATGTTTCTTTTCATGTACGCCTGTACCCCGTCCGAATATAATTGTTCCACCCTTTGAACCTGCTTTACGGGATGCCTCTATTACAGTATCTCCCCATCCTTTTTTCACGATGGTTACTATAAGAACAAGATCGTCCACATCATTATTCACTGTCAGTTCCTCCTATGTATCTCATATATACACCTAACATCATGACAAATATAATAGGTGCCAGCGCTATCAATGCAATCATTCCAAATCCATCCACTATGGGATTGCTATCCGGTTGTGATGTGGCCACACCTACGGCCATTGACATAAGGAAGGTCACAGCCATTGGTCCGGTTGCCACACCTCCTGAGTCAAAAGCAATTGCTATAAAATCTTTATCACAAAACCATAATAACACAAGGACCAGCAGATAACCAGGAACTATTATGTAAAGGAAAGGTATCCCATAAACCAGCTTGGTCATTGCGATGGCAACAAATACAGCAACACTTACAGATAAGGTATAAAGCATTAAATTTGATTTAATGTATCCACTTGATGACTCTTCTACCTGATAGCATAATACTCTCACAGCGGGTTCTGCAAAAGTGGCCAGAAATCCCAGCACAAAACCAACTGGTATCAAAATCCAATTGGATTTTATTTGTCCAAAATAACTCCCGATTTCCAGACCAACCGGGAAAAATCCGTTGTAAACTCCATAGAGAAACAGTATCATTCCCATTGCAGTTATTGAAAGACCTGTCATAAGTTTTAGGAAGTATGAGGAGGGAAATTTCAGATACAATAACTGGAATACAAGGAAAAAGATAACAAGCGGTAGCAGTGCTTCAAGAACTTCAAAGACCACGGCTAATAGATCCTGGCTGTGTTCAACGGCAGTCAAGGTACAAGTACCCCCAGAAGCATTACTGCGAGTATGGGTCCAATAGAAGCAAGCCCTATCAGTCCAAAGCCTTCGGTAAGTGCAGATTTATCTCCGAGTACAGACACTGTACCTATTCCAAGCGCAAGGATTATAGGTACTGTCATGGGACCTGTAGTTACCCCACCTGCATCATAAGCTATGGCCAGATAGTCGGGATTTGTAAAAAAGGATAATACCAGAATAATCAGATATCCAGCCGTAAATAGATATTTGATCGGGACACCATATGCGATTCTCAACATAGATACAGCCACAAAAAAACCGACTCCTGAGGCAATAGAGAGAATCAGTACATTACGAGAGATACTATCATCTGAGACCGAATCTATCATTGAACTCAGTACCCTCACATCGGGTTCTGCAACAGTTGCCATAAATGATAAGATGAATGCAGAACCAAGGATGAACAATAACGAATTATGTTTTGATAATTCAGAACCAATTGATTCTCCGATGGGGAGCATACCGATTTTGACACCCAGAAGAAAAAGAATCATGCCCAATATAACCATTAATGAACCCACTAAAAAAGACAGAAACATGTCATGACTCATTCCGATCATAACCATGAGCAAAAATACGGCTACAGTTAAAGGAAGCACTGCCTGTATTACTTCCTTTGTAGTTTCTTTGAGGTCTTCTATCATTCATATCCCCATGGTTGTATAAATAAAAAGCACTTCTATCAGATTAATGGTGCCAACCTTTATGAGATTTCTGTTCTTAAAAACGGGATTTTCAAATAATCAGAACTCCTTTGATTCCATATTTAAAAGCACCTTGAAATGAATATATTTATTAGATATCTTCACATAATTCCTTTTTATGGAATCGGCTATACTCAATGATATCATCATTATTTTTGGAATATCTATTTTTGTACTTTATATATGTAATAAACTTCGTATTTCTATTATCGTCGGTTTCCTGATAACTGGTATACTGGTGGGTCCTTATGGACTGGGATTCATAAATAATCCTGATGATATCAACGTCCTTGCCGAGATTGGTATTATTCTTTTGCTATTTACCATCGGAGTGGAGTTATCTCTCAAAGAACTCTGGGATATGAAGCGTTCTGTGGTACTTGGAGGAGGCCTTCAGGTTCTTTTCACAACCCTTGGGACTCTTTTTGCAGCTACATATCTTGGTTTTGGTTTCAGTGAATCTCTTTTCCTCGGGTTTTTGATATCCCTGAGCAGTACAGCAATTGTTCTCAAGACACTCCAAAAGAGAGCAGAATTGCATAGTTTGCACGGTCGCACGATCCTTTCTATATTATTGTTCCAGGATGTCATTGTAGTGGCAATGATTGTGGCAACTCCGTTCCTGGCAGGGGTTGGTGGAAATGATGCAAACTCAATTTTTATGATCCTTCTGAAATCTCTGGCAATTATTATATTCATAATGTTTTTTGCCAGGTGGCTGATTCCCCATATCCTATATCATATTGCCAAAACCCGCAACCCTGAATTGTTCCTGCTTTCCGTGATTGTCATATGCCTGTCTGTTGCTATGCTCACTTATAGTGCGGGATTGTCCCTGGCACTGGGGGCCTTCCTTGCGGGCCTTGTGATATCGGAATCTGAATACAGTCATCAGGCACTGAACAATATTCTGCCCTTTAAGGATGTTTTTTTGAGTATTTTTTTCGTATCAATAGGAATGTTGCTTAATGTACAATTTTTCCTGGATAACCCCTTAATGATATTACTTGTGACCATCGGTGTTATGTTATTCAAGGGAGTTGTCAGTGGTTTTGTTTCTATGGTTCTGGGATATCCCCTTCGCAATTCTATTCTGACCGGTATGGCACTTGCCCAGGTGGGTGAATTCTCTTTCGTCCTTTCAAAGTTCGGGGTTGAGTATGGTCTCCTGGACAACTACTTATACCAAATGTTTTTGGATATTTCCATTCTCACAATGGCAGTTACTTCCTTTTCCATTTCCTATTCTCCTTCTGTGGCTGCCAATGTTCTCAAACTTCCTCTACCACATAAGCTCAAGTGCGGTTTTGCCCGTAAAGATGTAACAAAGATGTACGATAAAAAGGAAAAAATGTCGTCCCATCTTATCATCGTAGGTTTTGGGTTCAATGGTAAAACAGTGGCAAAAGCTGCCAATGCAGCGGGTATTCCCTATCTGGTTATTGAAACCAATCCGGAGAGTGTAAGAGAAGGTCTTTCAAAAGGAGAAAATATTTTTTATGGAGATGCAACTCAGGAAAGTGTACTTGAAAAGGCAGATATTGATTCAGCAAAAATAATGATTGTTGGTATCTCTGATGCAACGGCAACCCGCAGAGTAATCTGGCTTGCAAGGGAAATGAATCCCAATATTCACATCATTGCACGAACTCGTTATCTACAGGAGATGGGTCCGCTCTATGAACAGGGGGCTAATGAGGTTATTCCGGAAGAATTTGAAACTTCTGTGGAAATATTTGTCCGCCTACTCAGACGTTACCTTGTTCCGGAGGACCAGATAAAAAAATTTATAGAAGATGCCAGAGCAGGTGGATATGACATGTTTCGCAGTGTCTCCTCTGATCCTCTGAATTTTGAACAGATGCAGTTTGATATCCCGGATGTGAATATAGTCTCCCTCCGTGTACCTCTGGGAGCTGATGTGGTAGGGATGACCCTTGAAGAACTTTCCCTCAGGCAACGATTCGGGATTACAGTCCTGGCAATCAGAAGAGGACTGGAAACAATCACAAACCCCGGAGGGGATGAACGTATTCTGGAAGGGGATATCCTTGTGTTGCTGGGAAGTCATGAAGATATGAAAGAAATAGGGGACTTTTTCACGGATCTAAGTGAAAAAAACACAAAAAATACTGAGGAATAATATGGAGCGGGCAGTAGGGCATATTCTTGAGAAAATTAACCGTAAAGATGCAACAGTTCTAACTTCTCAGGAACTTTGTGATATGATCGATGCAGGGGAAAATGTTGGTTTTGAGGATATTGATGTGGTGACGGCTGCGACCAGGGCAATTATGAGTGGGACTTATGCAGTTCTCTCATTTCCGGTAGATACCGCGGAAAAATTCACCCGCGCTTGTACTGTAACCATAAATGGAGTGGATGCCCATGTGGGCCCCTGTCCCAATGAAAGACTGGGTATACTGGATTTGATGATCTTTGGTACTGCACACAGCCATGATCGGGAAAATTACGGTGGAGGCCACCTTTTCCGGGATATTGTGGAAGGTAATCCTGTGGATGTCGATATAGTTACCGATGAAGGGAAAAATTATTCAGATACAGTTTCCATTGAAGATATGCCATACGCCCAACTGTTTGCAACGCGTCATGCATTTAAGAATTACAATGCCTTTGTGAATTTTTCTCAGTCTCCTGTTTTCACTATTTTTCATGCAACTGCCTTTGCACCCGATGCCACTGAAGCCACTCTGTCCGGATGTGGACAAATAAACCCTGTAAAAAATGACCCGCAGCTTCATGGTATTGGTGTGGGAAGTCGTATTCTTCTCAATGGGGCGGAAGGTTTCGTCCTGGGCTCAGGGACGCGTAGCAGCCCGGAGAAACCCAATCTTATAGCAACTGCGGATATGCATTCCATGGTGGCTGATTACATGGGAGGTTTTGCGACTTCTGCAGGACCGGAATGTATTGTTTCCTGGGCGGTTGCAGTGCCTGTAGTTGATGATTCAGTATTCGATGCGATCAGACAAACAGACACCGCAGTACCGATGCCTGTAATGGATGCTGATCGCAGGATAAAGGTCGCAATGACAAGTTATGCAGATGCCTGGAAAGATGTAGACCTTGAAGTTGCTTTCAACCCCAGCAAATGTCGTGGGTGTGATTTCTGTGAACCCATGGAAAAATGTCCTATGGAAGCAATCTATTTTAACGGCGACAAGGTGGTACTGAACAGGCACACATGTTTTAATTGCGGCCTCTGCTCCACTTTATGCAGTAGGGTGTTCAAGGCCGAACTGGGTAGTCTTAAATTCGATTATGAAGGGAATAAAATGGATGTCCCTATTGTTGTGCGCCAGTCAGATCGTAAA
>JBMCCK010000013.1:0-10867 GCA_048619255.1 Methanohalophilus sp.
TTGCCGGCGCATTCGGGGAATTGAGTTCCAATATGCGGAACATGTTTGTCCATGCCTACCAGTCATATATTTACAATCGGATTATCTGCAGGAGGATTTGGGAAAAACTACCCCTCAATGAAGCTGTGGAAGGTGATATTGTGTGCTTCAAGAATAAACAGGGATTGCCAGATACCTCCCGGCTTGAAACTGTAACATTCTCCAAGGTAAAAGGAATCAATAATCTGATTCGCAGGGGCAGAGCTTTTGTTACGGCCCCACTGGTCGGCACATCCACCGAATTTACGGACAGCTCCCCGGGCAATATAGAAAAAGAAATACTCCAGGAGACAGGTGTTGAACAGAAAGATTTCCGTATTCCCGAAATCCCCCGTATCACCTCAAAAGGCAGGCGCAGGGAAATCTTATTGAATGTCAAACCGGCTTACACAATTGCAGATGACGAATTAAATGAAGGGAAGAAAAAAGTTATACTGGAGTTCTGTCTGCCCAAGGGAAGTTATGCGACAACCGTCCTCAGGGAATACATGAAAGCAGAACCCGCAGATATGAGTTAATTATTTTCTCTTAAACATTGCTTCCACAAAGACCCTGAAGGGAGGAGAGGGCCTGCCGGGTCTTGAGCGAAATTCAGGATGGAACTGGGAAGCAAAAAAGAAACTATGAGAAGGTATTTCGGCTATTTCCATACGATTGCGATTTTTGCCCGAAAATACCATTCCTTTCTCTTCCAGCCTATCTACAAAATTGGGATTTACCTCATACCGGTGACGATGGCGCTCGACTATGGTATCGGTTCCATAGATTTTTTCTGCAAGTGAACCTTTTTTGAGAACGGCTTCATAATCCCCGAGTCTCATTGTGGCACCCATATTTACTATATTTTCCTGTTCCGGCAAAAGGTCTATTACCGGATAAGGGGTGTTTTCATCGAATTCGGAACTGTTGGCATTTTCCATATCTGCTACATTACGTGCAAACTCAATTACACTCAGTTGCATACCAAGGCATAGTCCCAGGAAAGGGATATCATTGTCCCGGGCAAATTTTACCGCCTGGATCTTGCCTTCTACACCACGTTCCCCGAAACCACCTGGAACAAGCACACCATCATACTCCTGAAGTGTAGTGATTGCCGCAGGGTCTTCATCAAAGGATTCCGAACTTACCCAGTCGGTCCTTACCTTGCATCCAACTTCTATTGCTGCGTGTTTCAGGGATTCTCTTATGCTTAGATAGGAATCCTCAAGATTGGTATATTTTCCAACAATTGCAAGCCTGACCTCCCCGGCCGCAGCGTTCATTCTTTTGACCATGTCTTCCCAGGAATGGTCTTGCTTTTTGGTGACCAGATCGAGTCTCTGCATCATATACCCTGTAAGTCCCTGTTCTTCCAGCAGGAGAGGGACATCATAAATATCATTTGAATCATGGGCACTTACTACAGCTTCCTTTGGAACATCACAGAAGAGAGATACTTTAGCACGTGTACTTTCATGCAGAGGATTTTTACATCGCGCAACAATCACATCCGGAGACAGACCAAGCTGGCGCAGATCTTTGACCGAATGTTGTGTGGGTTTTGTTTTCTGGTCTCCCTGGGCATCAATGGGAACCAAGGTTACATGAAGGAAAATAATGTCCTCCTCGGATTCCTCCCTGTGCATCTGCCTGACTGCTTCGAGGAAAGGCATGCTTTCAATGTCACCCACAGTCCCACCGACTTCAATCAGACAGATATCAGCACCACTTTTGGCTGCAACCCTGCGGATTCGGGCTTTTATTTCATTGGTAATATGAGGAATGATCTGCACTGTCTTACCAAGATATTCGCCCCTTCTTTCCTTTTCAATAACAGACTGGTATATTTTACCGGTAGTTAGGTTATGATCCCATGTCAGTTCAGTGTCAAGATACCGTTCATAGTTACCCAGATCGAGGTCTACTTCACCGCCGTCTTTCAGCACATAAACTTCACCGTGCTGGAAAGGACTCATGGTACCTGCATCAATGTTGATATAGGGGTCTATCTTGATGGCAGTTACCTTTTGTCCCTTGTTTTTCAGGTTCCGTCCTACAGAAGCAGCAGTAATCCCCTTACCGAGACCACTCATAACACCGCCTGTGATTATAATATATTTCATTCTAAGTACCTCGTTATTTCCTGAAAACAGGTAGTTTGGTTAACATATAAGCAAATAATAAAGTCAGAAGAATAGCAATTGCCAGAGATGTATAAAAACTGGTTGAAAAACCAGCAGGATTCAGGTTAACAGATGATATTACATAATAGGCACCAAAGAGGAAACCAATTAACATGAACAGAAGGATGACTAATTTCATATCATCTGGATTGATGGATTTCTTCAGGAACTGGCCTAAATCCATGCTCCATTTAGCCTTTGATGCAGAAGAAGGAGGGGAAGGAATATGGACAGGTTCAATTGTAGGTTCTTCCTCTACCGGAATTTTTACGTTGTCCTTCTGTCCTATGTTTATAGCAAATGATTCTGTTTTGGAGCCATATCCCATGGTAACAAAAATTGTGCCACTACTGAATACCCTGCCTTCATGAGGAATCCTGACAACAACGGGTACGTATTCTTCATGGGTCACATAAGGATTGTCATCAAGGAAAGTTACGTAACCATCCAGATTTTCTGAAATGGAAAAATTGACATGGGTAGGCGAACCATAGTTGATTATCACAATCTCAAAACTCTGTTCTCCTCCGGGAGAGAGGGGGACCTCAACCGAAGGAATATCAAATTCAATGGAATTCACACCAAGTCTGTTGATATGTATCTGTTGCAAGGGGAATTCACCTGTTTAGTCTCTCATTTCAGGAGGAAGCATATTGGGAATGCCTTTCTCGATGGGATAATATTCGTCACATACAGCACAATAGAGAGTACCACTAATAACCTCTTCCCCTTCATCACTGCTTATATTTAGAACTAGCTCCCCTTTGCACAGGGGACAGGCAAGGATGTTCATCATTTCTTTTTTCATGACCTTCACATCTCCAGATATTATTACTAATAATATCAAACTTCTGGTATTAATACAAACGGAGATAAATAGATTAATTTACATGGATTCCTATCTAAAATGATATGATTGACCTGCTACTCCGGGTTCTTGATTTTGCAGTTCCCATACTTATAATGATCTTTATAGGATTATGGGGTGCCGGACTCCTTATAGAACTGGGGCTGATGAAAAAATTATCCCGCCTCGCAAGACCCCTGCTCAAGCACACCAATCTGCCCGAGTCATGTGGAAGTGCTTTTTTGGTTGCTATAGGATCAACGGCTGCTGCGAACAGCATGGTAGTCCAGGCAAAGGATAAAGGGTGTGTTAATGACAGGGAAGCAATACTATGTGCCCTCCTCAACAGTACACCTGCTTATGTAAGAGGGATCATAACGTATCAGATTCCCATAATAATACCTGCACTGGGACCTGTAGTCGGTGGATTCTACGTGATGGTATTTATTATATCAGCCGTTGTGAAGTTTTCAGTTGTTATAATCCTGAGTAAATTCTGGATAAAGGAACAAAATAACTGTACACTGGATGACGAACACAACGGGAACAGGCCTCCACTAAAGGAAGCAATGAAAGCAAGTTTCAAAAAAGAAAAGAACCTTTTCTTCAAGATCGCCACAATATACCTGGGTATGACCACCCTTGTTTTTGCACTGAGGGAAAGAGGGTTTTTTGAAATATTCAGTGTGCTGCCTCTGGCTGACCTATTTGGGATACCCTCAGAAAGCATCATTCCCCTGACAACTTATATTGCAAGCCCCATATTGGGAGTGTCATTGCTTGGCCCCATGATCGGCGAGGGAAGTATATCCTACCTGCATGCCATGATCGTCATAATGCTTGGAAGTATGTTCATGCTGCCAATATTCAGCATAAGGACTCTGTTGCCAAAATATATTTCTATATTCGGTCCAAAACTGGGTGTAAAAATAGTAACGATATCAACCGGAATGAGTATACTGATACGGTTTACGATACTGGTGATATTGCTCAGTATAGTTTAAAAAAAGTAGGTAAAGGGGGGAGAATCCCCTTTTAGTGGTGTTCTCCAAAACACTCATCTTTTCTGTCATAGGCCTCATTGCAGCTTTCAAGACAGCGCCTGCAGAGATGTCTTACCTCTTCATCGTATACATTCTTGAAAGAGGGAACAAAAACATCTATGTTATAGAGCTGGCATGTGGTTCCGCATAGATCACATTTATCGAATTTATTGCCGGGAACGCATTTGCCTTCCTCATCTCTTTTTTCGTCAAATGTGCCTTTTGCAGAGTCAAGACATTTTTCGCAAAGACCTTTCCAGATTCCTTCGGGATAAGAGTGTTCGAACTGGGGTTCAAACACTTTTACCGGACAAACGGTGGGTATTGACACACCACATAGATCACAATCTGCCATATTAGATACCTCCGACAAGTATACTGGCTGCCTGCATTGCAATTTCAACGAATGGCTCTGGCCATAGACCAATAGCCATTACACCCACAAGGGAGATCAGAAGAGCTGCTACATAGGGAACAGGCTCGGATACTTTTTCACCTTCATGGGGCATTGCATACATGTAACGTACAAGCCTTGCATAATAATACAGGGAAAGCGCACTGTTTAAGATTGCGATTACTGCAAGCCATACCATTCCTGACTGAATCGTCGAGGAGAACAGGATGAACTTACTCATATAACCTGCTGTTGGCGGAATTCCTGCAAGTGCAAGTACAAATACCGTAAGACACAGTGCAGTTATTGGCATTTTCTTACCCAATCCCTTGAAATTATCAAGGTGGTCCGGGATTTCAGTATTTCTCTTTTCCTTTATAACCATGTAGACTACAGCGGCAGTAGCTATGAAAGCACCGGCTTTCATGAAACCATGGGAAAGAGTATAGAGTATACCTCCGGTCAGTGCCATCGGGGTCAGGACCACAAATGCCATTGAAATGTAGCCTGCCTGTGCAATAGAGGAATATGCGAGCATACGTTTCACACTTCTCTGGGACAGGGCTACTACATTACCATATGTCATGGTAATTACTGCCAGTATCGCAAAAGCCATCCTCCAGTCCGCCTGGAGTGCCAGAAGGGCTATTATGAATACCTTGAATGCGGCAACGAATGCCATCTTCTTGGAGCCTGCGGCCAGAAGGGCCGATACAACAGAAGGTGAACCCTGGTAGGTATCCGGGGCCCACATGTGGAATGGCACAAGAGCAATCTTGAAACCAAAACCTGCTATCAGGAGTACTATTGCAAGTAGACCGATTGCATTGGAGGCCAATACATCCATATTCTGGGCGATGCCCGGAATGGAAGTGGTACCAGTTGCACCGTAAACAAAGGATATTCCCATAAGCAACAGGGCCGCTGAGAGAGCACCCATAAGCAGATATTTCATTGATGCTTCGACAGACCGGGGGTTCTTCTTCTCAAACCCGGCAAGGGCATATGTTGCTATACTTGCCAGCTCAAAGGCCACAAAAAGAACCATGAGGTCATTGGCAGATGCCACAAACATCATACCGAAGGTGGCAAACAGCACAAGGCAATAGAAGATTTCCGTGTCTGCATTGTCTTCAGTGTACTTGATAGATGCAATGGATACAATAAGAGCAACCACCAAAAACACCAGTTTAAAGAACTGGGAAAGGGGGTCCACACTCAGAGTATCGGAAAACATCAATGCAGAAGCACTAAAGTTGCCAATCACCATTGCAAGAGCTGCCAGACAGCCTGCTGTTGCGATATAGCCTAGTACGTTTTTGGATGACGAACCCATGAAAATACCAATCGTGAGTACGATCAATCCAGTCAATGCAACTATAATCTCAGGTGCAAGTAACATCAAATCTACCATTCTTACACCCCCATTGCAGCCATAAGGCTGACTATTTCATTCGAACCTGTAATCATCATATCCAGCACCGGACTTGGGTTCAAGCCGAAGTACAGTACCAGCAGGGCTATAACTGCCATGGAGAAGGTCTGTACATTGGACAGGTCAAAGACCTCTCCGATCTTTCCATTATAGACTCCAAACATAGTTCTTTGCATTGCCCAGAGATGGTAACCAGCAGTTATGACTACACCAAACAATGCGAGTATTACAAATGTTGGCACATTCACATAACTGAAAGTGAAAACCATGAATTCGGCGATGAAACCGGTCAAACCTGGCAATCCCAGGGATGCCATGAAAGCCAGCATCATTATAACCGCCAGTTTGGGCATTTTTGTAGCAAGGCCTCCCAAGTCATTGATGATCCTGGTACCGGTGGATGCCTGAATTACTCCAACGGACATGAACATGATACTCATGATCAAACCGTGGGAGAATTGCTGGAACATTGCTCCTGAAATGGACAGTGCAACAAGACCTGCAGCTCCCAGGGCCACAAATCCCATGTGACTGACACTGGAATAGGCAACCATTCTCTTGAGATCCTTCTGGGACAGTGCCAGGAATGCACCGTACACAATACTTACAGCACCAAGCAATCCCAGAATTGTGATCATCAGATCCGGGGTGCCTGTAGCAGGAAGCATTGGCAGGATTACACGGAAGATACCGTATCCGGCGATCTTGAGCAGGATGAACAGTACACTTCCGGCAGTCGGTGCCTCTGCATAAGCATCAGGCAACCAGGAATGGAATGGTACTATTGGAAGTTTCACCAGGAAACCGAAGAGAAGTGCAAGGAATATTGCATCTCTGGCAATACCTGATCCAATCATCGGGAAGTGACTCATGAGATGGGCAATGCCCATATTTGCCACACCGGTCTGGTCCCAGGCAGCAAAGTAAAGTCCGAAGATACCCAGCAGCATCACAAGGGAAGCCACGTGAGTGTAAATAAAGAACTTGATTGAAGCATGCCTCTTATTCGGACCACCCCATATGTTCACCATGAAGAACAGTGGGATCAGTGTAAGTTCCCAGAATACATAGAAGAGGAAGAAATCCAGAGAAACGAATACACCGATAACTGCCCCCTGCATTGCCAGGATCAAGCCATAAAACCTGTTGGGAGTTGATCTGACATCATCCCAGGTGAACAGTATTAGCAGTGGAATTACTATTGCATTGAGCAATATAAGGGGCATGGAGACACCATCGACACCAAGATGGTAATTTATACCAAGACTTGGAATCCAGCTTGCCAATTCCTCAAACTGCATCGCAGCTGATGAACTGTCGAAGCTGAAGTACATGTAAAGGGTCAGTATCAGAGTGATAAGTGTACCCATAAGGGCTACCACACGAGCTTGCTCCCTTGTTTTCGTAAGGAACGCAAATGCTGAGAACAATAGCGGAATCAGCACTATTAGGGATAATACCGGCAACATTAGAAGACCTCCATGACGAGCTTGATCAATATTACCAGGAGACTTACTCCTGTAATGACAGCCATCGAGTAGTGCTGTATAACTCCTGTCTGTATCTTCCTGAAGGAATCCCCTGCCTCTATTGTCAGGTAACTGATTACGTTGACAATACCATCAATAAACCTGTCTATGTGATAACCTGCCATGGCAAGACCTTCATAGACAAACTTGACAGCAAAGAGCTGGGTGAATATCTCATTCTGATAATAGCGGTTGTAGAGGAGTTTGTACACAGAGTTGTCTTTTGAAACAAACCTGCTCATATCTATTGCTTTCTGATAGTAGATCACAAAGGCGATCAACAGACCGACAACTGCTACGATAACAGGCATCCAAAGGATTAGCAATGGTTCGTGGCCTGCATGATGGGCAAGTTCATAGTTACCCACCTCTGCCAGAGCTGGGATGTCCATGTTAACAAAGTTGTTCACAAAAGTACCGCTTACAAACTTGTTGAATGGTTCAACAACGATAGCTCCGAAGACCAGGGCAAGTATACCCAGTATGGAAAGCGGAACTGTCATTGATGCAGGAGATTCATGCCCACCGTAATTGGTCCTGGGCTTTCCGGCAAATGTCATGAACAGCAGCCTGAATATGTAAAGTGAAGTAAGCAGTGCTGCCACGATTGCAAAGAGATATGGGAACCAGTTTCCTGCATGTTCCCCGAAGAGATATGCATTTTCAATTATTGGGTCTTTACTGAAAAACCCAGTACTTCCTATAGAAGTTCCGGGTATACCGAAGCCTGCAAGGGCAAGAGATGCGGCTACCATTGTTGCAGCTGTTATCGGCATGACCTTTGCAACGCCACCAAGTTCCCTCATATCATGGGTTCCTACAGCATGGATCACACTACCGGCACAAAGGAAAAGAAGTGCCTTGAAGAATGCATGGCTGACAAGGTGGAAGATTGATACACCGACTGCTTCTGCACCGATGACTGCTCCCATACCCAATCCCAGCATCATGTAACCAAGCTGACTGATGGTAGAATAGGCAAGTACCCGTTTCAAATCGTTCATCACAATTCCCATTGTTGCGGCAAACAATGCAGTGAAAGCACCCACATATGCCACTACAATGAGGGATTGTGGTGCAGCAATGAACATCGGGAAGGTTCTTGCAACCAGATAAACACCGGCTGTAACCATTGTTGCAGCATGGATAAGAGCCGAAACCGTTGTTGGACCTTCCATTGCATCAGGCAGCCACACGTGTAGCGGGAACTGACCGGATTTACCAACGGCCCCTCCAAAGAACAGAAGAGTGATTATCGTAAGGTGGCTTACCTCAAAGCCAAGGATCGTTGCATTCATGGCAGCTATTTCAGGGATGTATGAGAAAATCTCATCGAACCGGAGCAGGTAGACACCTTCGGGAATACTGCCGTTTACCAGTTTGAAAAGGTCGGCAAACAGGACAATAATACCTGCAAGGAACATGACATCTCCAATCCTAGTGGTGAGGAAAGCCTTCTTTGCCGCTGAAGCAGCGCTGGGTTTCTGGTACCAGAAACCGATTAGCAGATAAGAACACAGACCCACAAGTTCCCAGCTTATGAACAACTGGAGAATGTTGTCGGACAAAATCAAACTCAGCATAGACGCAGTGAAAAGAGAGGTCTCTGCAAAATACCTTGATTTGGCCGGGTCATGTGACATGTAGCCTACTGAATAGATGTGAATAAGCAGACTTACAAAGGTCACCATTGTGAGCATTACCGCTGCAAGCGGATCTATCAGAATACCCAGATTAAGAATTGCAAACCAGTGGTAGGACTGGCTAATTACCTGATCCGGGTTCTGCAGCAATCCTATAGTGATCAGTAGAGAGATCAAAAATGATGCTGCTATTGCAAATATCGGAATTAATGCACCGCCATATGGGGTTTTCTTACCTACAAAGAAGGTAATTACAAAGGCGAGTGCGGGTAAAAGTGGTATTAAAAACGCTAAATTTTCATAAGCCATATCATTACCACCTCAACAAGTTAAGCTCGTCAAGATTGATAGCATCCCGCATCCTGTAAATGGACACCATGATTGCGAAACCTATTGCTGCTTCTGCTGCTGCCAGTGCTATCGAGAAGAGAGCAAATACCTGGCCGCTCATATCATCATTGTAAGTGGAAAAAGCTACAAGATTAATGTTTGCTGCATTTAGCATAAGTTCCACACACATCAGGATACGAATACCGTTTTTCTGTGAAATGAAACCATAGAGACCTATGGCAAAGATTATTGCAGAAAGTGCAAGATACCAATTAAGGGGAATCATTGGTTATCCTCTCCTTTTGCCATGTAAATAGCACCCATGAGTGAAGACAGCAGCACAATTGAAAGAATTTCAAATGGTACTACGAAATCAGTGAATATCAGGGTACCGATGGCCTTGATGTTACTCTGGTCTGCCATGTTCTGGGGCAGCTGATCAACTGTTGTCCAGGATGTCCCGTAAAGGGATACGAGAACCACCGCAAGGAACAAACCTACAATTGCCGCTCTTAAAATGGCCCTTCCAATTACTTCCAGTGGAGGGATTTCCATGTGTGCAAGACGGATAAGGAACCTGCGGGGATTGAACTGATGTACAAACGAATCCCAGATATCTGGCTTATCAGTTGCCATTATCATCACTTCCCATTGTATTCTTTGTAAGCATTACTGCAAAGACCGCAATATAGTAAAGTGCCGTGTAAAATATCAGGAAAAGGGCCAATGCTGAAAAGAATTCATATATTGACATGAGGAATGGTCTTTCAAACGTGTAATAGCCTATATCTCTGCCAAAAATGGGATCAGTAGTACCCAGCCTTGTTGAGTTAAAAAACTTTAATGCCTTAAGGTAAAAATATTTTATCAGAGAAGTTCCGTGGTGGCTTGGTATAAAGTTCAATACATCCTCCCGCAAACCGTATCTCTTTCCCAGGTTTATACCTTGTTTTATATGGGAAGTAAGGACAATTTTGCTCATGGAAGGAGTGAGTTCGTCATGCGGGTTCGAGTCGCTGGATTGGTTTTCGATAAAAAAGTCCGGTCGAACCATCTTGCCAATATCGTGATAATACCCTCCTACCTTCGTCAGAAGAGGATCAGCACCAATAGCCCTCGCTGCACTTTCCCCCAGACTGGCTATATTCTGACTATGATGATAGGTCCCTGGAGTTTCGGACCTCAACCTCTCCATCAAAGGGTGTGATGGATTGAGCAATTCCATCAGGCCAATAGGGCTTGTAACCTGAGTTATTCTCTCCGCGGCAGGCACCGCAGCCGCAATAAACAGGGCGCTGACTAATCCACTTAATACCGCCCACCAGTAGCTGGGCCAATCCAGGTTGGTAATGAAAGGCGACTGTAGAGCGGGGAACCGGAAGGCAAATACTAGCACTGCATTAACAAGACCAACAGATAAACCAATACTCGTTAGATCAGAC
>JBMCCK010000014.1:0-10593 GCA_048619255.1 Methanohalophilus sp.
GCTGTACGAACAGAAATTACATTTGCCCCTGCACATATTGGTGATATACACATTGCGATTTACAACATAGGTTACATCGTCACCGACTGATTCCTTGCGAAGCCGGTCTGCCAGGTCAAAAAGTTCAAAGGGGTTTTCTTTCAGAAGTTTCAGGGCATCTTCCCTGGTGGCCAACCCTTTTATAGCCCGGTTTTCAATATCTTCAGGAATCATTTCCCTGCCTCAATGCTTTCATAGAGAGTATTCCTTTGAACAGGTTTGCGGCCGGCAGTGTGGATCAACCATTTTATTTCGGAAACTTCCATATTTTCCCCGTTTTTTGCACCTGCAGAGCTGGATATTTTCTCTTCCATCAATGTGCCTCCAACATCGTTGGCACCACAGGCAAGAGCTACCTGTGCAAGTTTCTTTCCGAGTTTGACCCAGCTTGCCTGTATATTGGGGATGTGGGTATGCAGGAGGATCCGGGAGAGCGCATAAAACTGTAAATCTTCTATGCCGCCGGTGGCATACTTGCCTTCTTTAATCATCTTTTTGCCGATAGGGTTGTTATAAGGCATGAACGGCAAAAGTACAAATTCTGTAAACCCGGCGGTTTTTTGCTGGATTTCCCTTATTTTCAGTATGTGATCTATCCTTTCTTCCTTTGTTTCCACATGCCCGTACATCATAGTCGCAGTAGTGGCAATTCCAAGCCTGTGAGCTGTAGTGATCACATTTTCCCACTGCCAGGTGTTCAGTTTTCCGGGGCAGATTATTTCGCGTACCCTGTCTGAAAGGATCTCTGCAGCAGTACCGGGCATAGTTTCAAGACCACTGTTCTTGAGCTTTTTTATTGTGGATTTGATAGAAAATCCGTTTTTCTTTGCAAGATGGTAAATTTCCATCGGGGAATAGGCATGAATATGTATGTTGGGATAATTATCTTTGATGGAACTGAGAATATTCTGGTAGAATTCCAGATTTGCATCTTCAAGTAATCCTCCCTGGATACAGACTTCTGTAGCACCCAACTCAACGGCTTCTTTTGTTTTTTTGAGTATATCCGATTTTTCCAGAAGGTAATTTTCCTGGTGCTTGAAAGCACAGAAACCACAATTGCCTACGCATCGGTTTGTGAAATTGATATTTCTGTTGACAACATATGTCACATCATCGCCGACGGCTTGCTTGCGTAATCTGTCAGCAAGAGAAAATAGTTGTAAGGGGGGGACTTCCAGCAATTTGAGGGCATTTTTTTTTGTAACCTTCCCCTCATATGCCTGCTGTATGATATCATCAGGTATCGTGGTTTTCATAGGGATCCTTCTGTTATTTTCGATATCCTTCGGAATTTGCAAGGGAATTTATCAATCCATCAAGTTGCTTACTATACCATCCACTTCTTATGTATTGCGGGTAGATTGGTAATCTTTCCTTTAATGGGATGTCTCTTGCCATAGTTTTCAATTTTTCAACATCTGGCCATTCAGCTTCGGGATTTATCCAGTCAATTGTTGTGGGGGATATTCCTCCCAGGTCTTTGGCACCGGCTTTTATCAGCAGGTAAGGATCAATCAGGTTTGGAGCTACCTGCACTTCTACGTCTGCAGGCAGTATCCTTCTTGCCAGTTGTACAGTATCGAGCATCTCTTCTTTTGATGGTGGACGAATGCTTTCCATCCGGGTGCCAGGTTTGGGCATGAAATTCTGAATAATTACTTCCTGGATATGCCCATATTTGAATTGCAGCTCTGCAATGGTTTCAAGGGAATCTATGCGATTTTTACGGGTTTCACCGATACCTACAAGGATTCCGGTTGTGAACGGGATATGTAGTTTGCCTGCATCTTCTATCATTTGAAGGCGGATGTCTGGTTCCTTGCCAGGTGACAGCTCATGGGCAGACAAGCGTGCAGTGGTTTCAAGCATGAGGCCCATACTTGCGTTTACAGGTTTAAGGAACTCCATTTCCTCATAGCTCAGTATACCGGCATTTGTATGGGGCAACAGTCCTCTTTCAATTGCCATTTCGCACAACTTGTAGACATAATCCACAGTTGAAGAATATCCTCTTTGTCCAAGCCATTCCATGTATTCGGGCACTTCCTCGGCATATTCTCCAAACACGAACAGGGCTTCCGTACAACCTGCTTTTTTTCCGTGGCTTAGAATATCGCCTATCTCTTTTTTTTCCATCAATTGTGCATCAGGATGTGATGGTTCACGACGGAAGGTACAGTAGTGGCAATTGTTCCTGCAGATGTTTGTGACAGGAATGAATACATTACGTGCGAATGTGGCATACTCTGGCATGAATGGAGAATGAAATGATATATATCCTACATAAGATTAATGCAACACAAATACGGGTTTATATCATGGGACATACATTTCTTTTCCTGGAAGTCCGGATAATTGCTTGGAGCATGGATTGAAAAATGTCCCCGTGCAGGCAGGAAGAATGTTCTGTATTCAGAGTGTCGCTCTTGTGAAGACTTTGTGAAGGTGGACTGCATTTACATAGTTTGTGGTTACAGAGGCTATGCAAAGAGACGGTTTATTTATAATCAGCAGTGAGATCTTATCATGCGCAGGATAATTCTGGCTTCTACCTCTCCCCGTCGCAGGGAATTGCTTACACAGCTCATCGGGGATAACTTTCAGGTAATTCCTTCTGCTTACAATGAGCTCATGGTTGAGGGATTGGACCCTGCATCCCGGGTACTTCAGCACGCTCTGGAAAAGGGGCGTGATGTTGTGGCAAAATATCCGGATTCAGTAATAATCGCAGCTGACACGGGTATATCATGTGGCGGGAAATTTCTGGGCAAGCCTGCAGATAAAGAAGATGCCATATCTATGCTGGGTATGATGAGTGGCAGAGCTGTGGAAGTTTTAACCGGTATTGTTGTTATTGATTCGGAAAATGGGATTGAGGAAAGTGACATAATATCCACTCAAATCGAGATGACACATCTCTCCCGGGAAGAAATAATAGCGTATGTGAAAACCGGTGAACCAATGGGTAAAGCAGGGGCCTTTGCCATACAGGGGCTTGGTGCAGTGCTTGTGGAAAAATTGGAAGGGGATTTCTTTAATGTAGTCGGCCTTCCCCTTTTCAGACTTTCGCAGATGTTAAAAAATACAGGTGTGGATGTATTTGGACTCATGCAGGCCGACGTCTGACCTTTTCCTTTAATAGATAATAGATTGCACCTGTTGATAGGAAAGTGGCGACCACATAGACTATCCAGCCGATGTATGGGATACTTCCCAGTAGCAGTAGTATGAATATTCCAGCTGCCATCTCCCGCCATCGTGTAGTAGTCCCGCCCAGCAATCCGAATAGTTTTTTTCCCAGCCATAACCCGGCTATTACCCTTGCACAGTAAAACAAGAAAACCAGTATCAGAAATAGAAGCAGTGCTAGGGGAATTCCGATCACCGTTACTGCAAGTAAAATGGACCCCATGAGGATTCCCAGCAATGATAAAAGGCCGGCTATAGTCTTGTGAATTGGTTTATCCATGAGATGAGAGGTCATGTCCTCTATGCTATTTGTTGCCAGATAGAGAATTATCCAGCCGGTTAACAGTAACATTATGTAACGCAATAGCCAGAATACAATATCCATGAACCCATATCCATTTTCATCGGATTCTGTTATACCCGGCTGCGTGTCTGTAGAGGTAATTCTTTCCCCTTGAATAGTGGCATCAGGAAGGGTTTGTATTTTATCGGTATCAACATCCAGTTCCCCTGCGACATTCCCGCCAAGTATTATATTCCCGAAGTTTCCTGACACATTGCCCGCAATATCTCCGTAGAGGTATGCCTTATCTGTACCGGCTGCCAGATCTCCTCCAATTGTTGCATTTTCTTCCAGGATGAATTGGCTGCAGCCTGCAATTACATCATCTCCGACACTTCCTGATATTTTCAGTGTCCCGGCTGCTATCCTGGCATCATCGGCTATGTTTCCTTGTATTGTTATCGTACCGCCCGCAGCTATCAGATCTCCGGCAATATCTCCGTTGATGGTAATGGTGCCTCCGGTAATGACCAGATCACCGTTTATATCACTGTTGATCTGCAGATTACCTCCTGCAGCATAAACATCATCATCGATCTGTTGTAAGATTTCCATATCCTCTCCACCATCGTATGAGGTGAAGGCAAAAGCAGGTTGGATGATTAACAGTATAAATATCAGTAACAGTACAGTGAACTTTCTGATTTGCATGAGTATCCCCCATAGTGAATTGGTTGAAGGGGTATTTAAGGAACACCGGTTATTCCCGATGTTGTTGCTTTATGATATCCAGTGTGTTCATAACACCCAGGGCAACACCTTCTACTTCGATGCCTCCTTTTCCCTTTGCCCCGTCTCCAACTACGTAAAGGTCATTGATAGGTGTGGTATTGCCTATATCTGACCCGGAGGATGCCCGGTTTACGGGCCAGCCGTCATAATATGATTGGGTAAGGATTACTTCGTATTTTTTATTGGGGAAGACTTCTCTGAGATCCTGCAGGCCAATTTCGATCTCCTCTTCAAGTTTATCGATTTTTTCCTGTTGGACACTTTGGTGTGCCATTACCAGATGCTTCCCTGCAGGAGCAAGGTTGGGGTCTGTGTTGGTCACTTCATTGATTCCATTGACCCGGCGGCAGTAAGGTGTCAGGAGAATGCCGTTGTGGCCGATCAAAGGCTCATCTGCGGCCAGGCATATCTTAATTCCTGCAGAAGGTTTGGCATTGTCTATTTTTTCTTCATAAGTATTATTTATGGTACCTGAGTCATAAAGATCTCTTGTAAAGGGATGCCCAATATTGCTTATTACAATATCAGAATAATGTTTTTTCCCATCGGCTATTAATCCCCGGGCTGTATTGTTTTCCACAATTATTCGAATCACTTCGGTACTTTTATGAATTTTTCCACCGTTTGAATGAATTATTTCTACAAGAGCATCCGTAACTCCTTTACATCCACCCATCGGGACGCCTGTTCCTCCATAGCGGTAGAGATTTTCAAATATTTCAAAAGCTTCCTCTGCAGGTACATCTCTGTTTGTCAGGCTCAGTGCCCAGCCGCAGAATGAGTTGGCGGTTTTGTGTGCACTATCTTCATTCAGGTATTTACGAATCCAGTTTTCAAAAGAAATATTTTTAGGAGGCCACCTTCTGGTGGTAACTAAAAGAATTGCAAGCTTGAGCCTGTTCCACATGGAGAATTGTGAGCCATACTGATTGAAAGATATATCTTTAAATCCGGATTTGTAATTATTTGAACCATTTGTGGGTATACGGATCATGGCCATAGGTTTACAGGGTACGATTTCCACATCCGCGCCTATTTTCTTGAGCAGGTTGCCTAGGGGGCCTGTAGAACCATGAGGTATCATGTGCAATGCTCCCGTGGACAGGCTGAAACCACGGTATTCAATGTTCGTAAACCTGCCACCTGTAATGGGCAACCTTTCAAACACCTCAATTTCATGCCCTTCGATTGCGAGTGAAGCCGCGCTTAGAAGACCCCCAAGCCCTGACCCGATTACATTGATTTTCATTTTCCAGCCTCGATAGCCTTAAGGGGGCAGTAAAATGCACATACGCCACAGTTGGTACATTTTTCTGTAATGTATGCATTTCCTTTAACTACAATGGCGTCCTGTTTGCAGAAAGCGGTACATTGTCCGCATCCGACACATTTTTCATTGACTCGCATATGATTCTCCGCTATTCTGGTAGGTTTACTATGTTTTGGCTTCCGATATGAATCAGGATGGAGATGAATACACAATTTATTAATATTTAGTTTTCGTTACTTTAAAGGTAATAATGGTGGAAACGGACAATTGTTAATTATCAATGGTGATAGTTATATATCTCCTTGTTCATATATGCTTAAATGGTGATTGGATGTCTGCAGAGATAATACAGGTAGTATCCCGGAAAAAGGGGGAAATTGTTTCAAAAAAAGTTAAAGCAGCGCCCTATGAATTTACTATCGCAACCCGTGCAAGGTGGGAAATGGTGATTGCGGATAACGATCTGGAAATCAGGGCAGGGGAATACAAAAAAATTCCTGTGAGGGAAATTACTCTTGACCCCGATACTCTTGCCATGCCATGCGCTTTCACGTATCATGCGGTTGCTTCTGTTCTCAAGATTGCTTCTACTGAAGGGGCATGTCCGGTGGATAAGGAGCGCACTGTCAGGTATGCTTATATCTTCGGCCAGACAAATGGAAAAATCCGGGAAGGCGACCTGCTTGGTGTCTTGAATGTTTTTCCGATAATGTTTACCAGGGAAGCAATGACTCCCACTGAAGTTGACTGAGGGGTATTCAAATGGAAAACTGTTTGATTTGTGGTGAGGTTCAGGATCACAAACATTATGGTAATTACAATATCTGCACTACCTGTGCTGATGTTATGGAAGACGTGATGGGGGAATTTTTCCTCCGCACGATTTGTAATTGCTCCAAACCCCAGTCCCATGAGACGTATTTCAGTTATTTAAACAGTACATCAAAGTATATTTCTGATTACAAGAAAATCATATCACGTTCAAAAAAATATGAAAGGCATATTTCGGAAAAAGCTTCAAATGCAATTGAAAATGTGGAAGTCCCTTCAAAACAGCGATATTTTGAAAGAATGCAGACTGTTGTAAAATGGCTGGAGGACAACCCGGCATTTTACCATTATTATTTTAAGAAGTATTATGTCTGCCCTGCTTGCGGGGCTTCTATCTTTGAAAGGTATTCAAAAGAGGAAGTAGGGGATTGGATCGTTATTTCCTGTTCGGAATGCGGTGAGCTGATTAAGAAATACTTCGCTCCAAAAACTCTTTAATATATACATTCCTAACTATTTTTTTAATCTCAGTCATATATGTATTTTGTTTCTCTCACGTCTTGTGTAATGCCTTTTTTAAATTTCAATTTTGATTATAAAGCGTGATAAATCCAATATGTTTTTATGTGATGATTCATTAGAAGATTCAAAATAAAATCCAGTGGACCATTTATTATACAAATGCAGTGACGTTACATAAAGTCAATTGGTTCACTTTTATTGATATTCATAATCAGGTGAGTATATGTCAGGAATTGTCAATGGTGATATAATATATAGTTACATCCCGGTTGCGGTGTTTCTTGTCGTCTCACTACTGATGCCTCCAATGACGATGTTGATCGTTAAATTGCTCAGTCCAAGGAGCAAGGGTGCGGAGAAATATTCCACTTATGAATCAGGATCGGTTCCTACCGGCCCTGCACGTATTCAGTTCAATGTGGAGTATTACCTCTATGCGATCGCATTCGTATTGTTTGATGTCGTAGTCCTTTTCCTTTATCCGTGGGCTATGATATATAGAGGTAGCACAGGAGTGGACCCGACGGTAGCGATAGTCGAAATGTTTGTATTCATATCTGTTTTCCTGTTCGGTTATGCATTCTTATGGAAGAAGGGGGCCCTTAAATGGCTGAAGAATTAAAGGAAAAATCCTATGAACAGCCCGCTGCCGAAGAACAGGTTGCAGAGGAAGTAAATATTCCCGGTGTGGTAACTACCACTTCCCAGGAAATAAACAAATTCCTCCAGAAGACCAAGGCTCAGGACTTCATAAACTGGGGTCGTAAGAACTCTCTATGGTTTATGGCCCAGGCAATGGGATGCTGTGGTGTAGAGATTATTGTAACAGGTATGTCTCCTATGGATACCGATCGTTTTGGTATCATCCCCAGGAACTCCCCCCGACAGGCAGATGTTATGATAATCAGTGGGTATGTCACAAAGAAATACCTCCCTGCCCTCAAGAAACTGTATGACCAGATGCCATCTCCTAAATGGGTAATAGCCATGGGTGACTGTTCTATAAGTGGCGGCCCTTTTTATGAGTCCTACAGTACTGTACAGAACATAGATGAGATATTCCCGGTTGATGTTTTCATCCCCGGCTGTCCTCCCAGGCCTGAAGCATTAATTCAGGGCTTCCTTGAAGTCCAGAAAAAGATTGAAGCCAGGGAAGATAAAGGATCAGGATATGAAGGGTGATATCATGGATGCGGAAAAGATTATTGATTCACTGAGTAGTAAGTTCCCTGAAGCAATCTCAGATACAAATACCGAGTCTGAAAGACGCATTTCTGCATATGCTGATGCTGATAGTATTGTAGAAATATGCCAGTATCTAAAAGAAGAACTCCAGTTTGGACACCTTTGTTCTGAAACAGCGGTAGATCTGATTCAGAAAAACGAAATTGATGTGGTGTATCACATAGGTTCCTATGACCATCCGGTAGTACTGACATTGAAAGCAAGACTTCCCAGGGATAACCCTCAGATTGAATCTGTTGTGCCGGTTTATTGGAATGCCAACTGGTATGAAAGGGAAACCTATGAGTTATTCGGTGTACAGTACAAGAATCATCCGGACCTGAGAAACCTTGTCCTTCCGGATGAATTGCTGGGAGACTGGCCTCTGCGGAAGGATTACGAAGGATTCCCCCAAAATACTGCTAAAAACCTGGTGTGAGTGATAAATATGGATACTAATGTTGGTCCTGATGAGATGCTTATCCACCTGGGCCCTCAGCATGTTGCACAACCTGGACCTTTCAGGCTGAATGTCAAAGTGAAAGGTGAGACTGTGCAGGACTCTGAGGTCGAGATTGGTTTCATCCATAAGGGCATTGAAAAAATACTGGAAAACAAGACCTATCTTCAAGGCATTCCTGTGGTTGACAGGGCATGTTACCTTGCAGCCCTTTCCAATGAAGAAGCATTCGTAGGCAGCGTAGAAAAACTTGTAGGCATTGAACCAACTGAAAGATCACAGTATATCAGAGTAATAGTTGAAGAACTTTCCAGGATCCAGAGTCATCTGCTTGGATATGCTGAATATGCTTCTTTCCTTGGATTTGTCTCAATGTTCATGTACCCGATAGCTGTTAGGGAAAAAGTCCTGGAACTTCTTGAAATGACCACCGGTGCAAGGATTACGCACTCATACCTTCGTTTTGGTGGTGTACGTGACGATCTGCCGGAAGGTTTCGAGGTAAAATGCAAGGAAACATTCGAGTACGTCAAAAAAGGTGTTGAGGAATGGGGCGAGTTGATGAGAACCGATATGATATACAGGGAACGTACTGTAGGTATCGGTGTCCTGACTCCCGATATAGCCAGTGACCTTGGAGTTTCCGGTCCACCTCTGCGTGCAACAGGTGTTGCCTTTGATATAAGGAAGGATGATCCTTATCTTGTTTATGATGACCTGGATTTCAAGGTTTGTACCGAAACTGCAGGAGATATTGACGCACGTATTTGGGTGCGTATCGCAGAAATATACGAAAGTATGTATATTATTGAACAGGCTCTTGACCAGATGCCTCCCGGGCCCCTGTTCCCGGAAAACCTGCCGTATGATCGCAGGTCCCCCGTCATGAGGGTTCCAGAAGGTGAGGTTTTCCACAGGGTTGAAGATCCAAGAGGAGAAATGGGATTCTATATGATCTCCGATGGTTCAGACAAACCCTATCGTGTAAAGATCAGAGGTCCCGTATACCCCACAATGCAGGCACTGCCACCCCTTATAAAAGGCACCCAGCTTGCAGATGTTGTAGCGATTGCGGGAAGTATGGACGCATGTACCAGTGAGGCGGATAGGTGAAAATATGTTCGATATTCCAGCAAACATTTTTCCATGGGTAAAAGCAATCGTTGGTCTTGCGCTAATAGGAGCTCTTTTTGGAGCCGGAATGGCCGCTATCTGGATTGAACGTAAACTTGCCGGTGATATACAGGAAAGATATGGTCCCAACAGGGTAGGTCCGATGGGTCTGCTGCAGCTTGTTGCGGATGCAATCAAATTGTTTACAAAAGAAGATATTATTCCTGCCAGAGTGGACAAGATTCTGTATATAGGTGCACCGATTGTAATCATGATGTCGGTCTTTTTGATGCTTGTTGCTATTCCCTTCGGGGCTGTTTACATAAACGGTGTCGAATATGTATTGGCAGCAACCCAGATGGACATAAGTATTCTCTACATTGAAGCCGTTTCTGCGATTGCTGTTATCGGTATATTTGTACTTGGATACGGACAGAATAACAAGTATGCGATGATGGGTACTTTCCGTAATTTTGCAAGAATGATCGGTTATGAGATCCCTCTGGGAATCACCATCGTAAGTGTTGCCGTGATGGCAGGCTCTCTTGATGTGGTTGAGATCGTCCATGCCCAGAGTCCCATATGGTATGTATTCCTGCAACCGATTGGTTTCATAGTATTCTTCATTGCTATGATGGCTGATATGGGCCGTCTTCCTTTCGACCAGAATGAGGCCGAAGAAGAACTTCAGGCTGGTGTTTTTACTGAATACAGTGGCATGAGATTCGGTCTGGGATTCTTCGCAGAATACTTCCATTTGATTCTCGGTTCATTCCTGATTTCACTGCTTTTCCTGGGTGGATGGAATCTCCCCGGATTTGTAACTGATAATATTGTACTTGGAATAATCCTTCCAACACTGTTCCTCATAGCCAAGGCAACGATCGTTATGATGTTTATTATCATGCTGCTCTGGGCTGTTCCGAG
>JBMCCK010000015.1:0-10406 GCA_048619255.1 Methanohalophilus sp.
GGTTCGGTAGTCGGCCCATACCCGTTCCCGAAGATTGTGAGGGATTGCCAGAGCGTTATCGGCAGGGAAGTAAAGGAGCAGGTCATGAAAGTGGAAGGAAGGTACCCGGATTCGATCGTGGCCTGTGCAGGCGGCGGAAGTAATGCAATGGGTATTTTCTACCCTTTCCTGGATGATGAAGTAAATCTCTTTGCAGTAGAAGCAGGGGGCGAAAAACTCAGAGAAGACGATAAAATCGCCTACCATTCTGCATCCCTGGCAACAGGTGAGGAAGGCATCCTGCATGGTGCCAGAACAAAGGTCCTGCAGAACAAGGACGGACAGATACTGGAATCCACATCCGTAGCAGCCGGGCTGGATTATGCAGGAGTGGGACCCGAACTTGCCCGACTCGCAGAAACGGGCCGGGTGAAACCCTGTTACATAACTGATATGGAAGCCCTCGAGGCATTCCATGAGCTTAGCAGGCTAGAAGGAATAATCCCTGCACTAGAATCTTCACATGCCATTGCATATGTCACCAAAATAGCAGATAGCGGCATACTGGGTGATACAGTAGTTATCAATCTCTCCGGCAGGGGCGATAAGGATCTCCAGACTATTATGGATATGGAGGAGTAAATATGCGCATCAGTCAAAAATTTGAAGAACTTAAGGACAAAAATGAAAAAGCACTGATAGCCTATGTCTGTGCGGGAGACCCCGATACGACCACCACACCTTCTATTGTAAATGCCCTTGTTGAAGCCGGCGCGGATATAATAGAACTGGGCCTGCCTTTCTCCGATCCTGTGGCAGACGGGCCAACCATACAGGCCGCAACCTGTCGTGCCATTGAGGCCGGTATGAACACAGAGCGCTATTTTGAGATGATAAAAGGCCTGGAAGTAAATGTTCCCCTCATCTGTATGACCTATTACAACCTCATATATCACCAGGGTAGCAAAAAATTTGTAAAAAAATGTGCAGAAGCGGGAATTTCGGGATTGATAATACCAGATCTACCCTTGCATGAAGCAGATGAACTGATAGAAATCTGTAAAGAGGAGGGAATTGATAATATATTCCTTGTCGCACCAAATACCAGTGATCAAAGACTGGATGCAATTACCAGCAAAAGTTCGGGTTTTATCTATGTAGTATCCAAACTCGGGGTTACCGGAGAAGGGAAAAATATCTCGTCCAATGTAGCAGGCCTTCTGGATAGAATCAATTCCACCCTCCCAAAAGCTGTAGGTTTTGGAATATCAAACAGAAAGCATGTAGACGAAATGGTTGCTGCAGGAGCTGATGCAGTGATCGTGGGTTCTGCCCTTGTAAATATAATAGCCAGCAAAGATGAAGTAATTCCCCGGTTAAAAGAAATAACAAAGGACTTAAAAGAAGGATGCAGATAATCTTTTAACTGAAAATCTGGTCAACAAACCAGCGAGGATCGAATTTTTTCAGGTCCTCGTATTCTTGGCCCAGTCCGAGGAAAACAATGGGTTTACCTGTTATATATGCAATGGAAATTGCAGCCCCGCCTTTTGAATCAGCATCTGTTTTAGTAAGAATGGAACCATCAACTGGAACTGCCTCGTTGAACTGTTCAGCCCTTTCAACAGCATCATTGCCTGCAACCGCCTCGTCTACAAAAAGCACAAGATCCGGAGGACTTACACGGCATATCTTCTGGAGCTGTGCCATCAAATTAACATTGGTATGCATCCTGCCGGCAGTATCAGACAAAACCACATCACTATCATGGGCTTTTGCATACTGTACGGCATCATAAACAACAGCTGCAGGGTCGCCTCCTTCCTGATGTCTAATCAGTTTTACACCGATGCGCTCAGCATGTACCGCGATCTGGTCAATTGCACCTGCACGAAAAGTATCCCCTGCCGCAATTACAACAGACTTATTCATGGCTTTAAGGCGATGAGCAATCTTGGCAATCGAAGTCGTTTTACCTGTTCCGTTAATACCAACAAAAACAATGTTTACAGGTTTCTCATGACTATCAATGAATTCATCAAAATCGAATACATTAGCAGACATGACATCATTGATCGACTTTTTCAATGCATCTTCTACGATCTTGCCTGTGTTACTACCTATCTTCTTACGGCTGCCTACAAGTTCTTGTTTTACATCAGTAACAATCTTTTCAGAAACCGAAATTGCAATATCACTTTCCAGAAGAGACATCTCCAACTCCCAGAGGATATCTTCGACGTCATCTTCATTCAGGATAAACTCCCGTTCAAAAACCAAAGCTTTGGCTTTATGTGCAAACCCTGTTTTATTTTCAGCCTTAGTTCCAACATCCTCTATTTCCTGAAACCTAATACTTTCTGCAGTTTCAGGCTCAGTAACAGATGATTCTTCCACAGAAGTGGCTTTATCTTCAATTTTGGAACTGAAATTTTGCTTAAATCCCGAAAGTTTGTTCTTAAGCTTATTAAACAAGGTTATGCTCCATAAAAATTATTGCTGTGGCTGCTGTTGTTTTGCCATAGACTCTATGGATTGGATGCGCTGATTGATCTGTTCAAGATTCTGGTTCATCTGTTCCAGTACCTTTTGCAAATCTTCTTTGCGCTTATTAAGAGTGATTATGGCTCCATCAACATCCTTTTCGACACTAATCCCTGCACCGACCTCAACAACAACTTTGTTGTCATTGGCTATATGTGCATTTACAAAAGAACCTGCACCTATAGGAACAAGAGTATCGGGATTTTTGGAAAATGATTGGAGATCCTCAAGAGTCGTTATTGCCCGCCCACAATCATCAATGGACATCTGCAACATATTTGTCTGCTGCTGTATGGTCTGGGCACGTTTCTGGAGCTCCCTGTGCTGAAGGGCCAGGTTCTGAATATTCTGCTGACCTTCTTCTGCCATATAATCATGCCTCTTCGACACTGTCTATCTTAATCAAGTAGCGTTTGATACCGTTCTTGCTTCCAAAAAGGGAATAAACTTTCTCAACTGCGTTCTTTTCATTCTGGCTTTCCACATTTTTTGTGAATTTTTCCCAGATATGACCCGCTTTGAATGTGCCTTTTACAACAAAGTCGCTCATAAAATCACTCGCATAATATGTTAAATCAATCAAACATCAATGCATCTTCAATTCTTCCAAGTTCATGACCCGTGGTTTCCGAACCTGCAACATATCCAGAAGAATTGGCAAGTACCCCGGAACCTACTACCTGGGATCCATAATTTACAGTACCTATTTCCACATTAAGTCCAAAAAGGTCCTCTAGAATGGAAACTTCTTCCTGTTTTATCATTGGATGGGCAAGTAATCCATGATTGGTAACCACACCCGCCATTCCCACAGTTTTAATACCGGCAATCGTGCCTCTTCTGACATCAACTGAAAGAGTCTTTTCAATTATTTCAATTGCTTTGTCAGAGATATCCGGATGTACAAGAGCTGCTGAATCATTGGCAAGCACTATGTTTCCTATTGCCGATAGATTATCTGGAACCTCTGCTACCGGAAGGTCTATTTTTTTAGGAAGGGGGCCTGAGCCTTTGGGCACAAGGAACCCTGAGGAGTTCCCTTTTGAAAGGGAACCCACGACTACACTCCCATTTACAAGAGTGGGAACTACTTCCACATCAAGTATATCTTCCAGCATACCAGATGTCTTATCGTTCGTACCCGGAGGCACAAGGGCGAAATCCTCTGTACAGGTTGCAAATACCCCTATTACGGGATTTTCATATATGTTTAGGGTTCGGATCATAAATTATTTCGAACTTGGAATTGTATCGGCATTCAAATTATGCCAATTCTGCCTGAACCTCACCGTCTTCGAACATTGCTGCCCGTACCCGGATTGAGGAAGGTGGTTTCTCGGCTCCGCGATTCCAGACCAATTCATTGATACTGCTATCAATTTTGACCTGATTAGGAGACGCCCTCATGTGTCTGACCAGATATTTCTTTACCAGGGTCATCGCACGAGTTGTACGTTTCCATTTAGGAGCCAGTTTTGCATCCCTGAGCGGGATGGTATAAACCTGTTCTTTTACTATATCATCTGCCATTGCCATCACCTCATTTCACTTTAAGGCTGTTCCTTCTCCAGTGCCTTCTCTTGGGATGACTGACAACCTTTCTGTTTGACTTGATAATTGCCCATGTAGGAACCCTCTGGTTCTGGACGTGGGCTTTTGCCAATCTCATTTTCTGTCCTTTCGTGTTATGGCTCACTTGTCTCACCTGATCCACGTTACTCTCAAATTTACATTTATAAATCAGTTAATGATATAAAATTTTAATTGGTAGTCTTTTCCTTAATTTTCCTCAGCACTCTCGATTGAACGTGTTCGGGAAATATAGAAAGAACCTTTTCATCATCATATTCCTGTCGAATCATATACCTTAATTCAGTTTCATAATCCGCTTTGGAAATTCTGTCACTCAATCCTTCTTCAACTTCAAGATGCTCACAAACCATTAAATCAACCGCAGCACGACCAAACCCTTGCAGAGGGGACGCACAATGCACCCCATACCGATCCTCAATGCTGCGTAGTCTGGATATATCCATCCTGGGCACCCGGTCATCACGTCTTATCCCGTCAACGATCATATCAACACTACCACATGCAGCTATTTTTTCGAGGGCATTTGAATGAATGTGATTAATCGCATTTTTTGGGAAATTGTCTTCAACTGCCATCTCAAGGGCTTCATCCAAAACTGAACGCTCAAGTTCTACAATCGAATGATCAAAACCCAATTCATCAGCCACTTTACGTGCAATATTTCCTACATCGACGAGGGAAAAAGTGCACGTCACAAGTTCAACGTCAAAATATGGATCCAGTAAAATGGCAGACAGGGCGCTATCCTTACCGCCACTAAACATCACCCTTGCTTTCATATCAGATTACAGTCTTGTGATCTTGGGGTCATGTTTTTTGGGTTGCATCCGGGTAAGCAAAGCTTTCATTTTCTCATCGTCAATGGTGGATTGCAACCGGCCACTCTGAGCTAGCCCCACAATCTGGGATTCGACCTGTTCTGCCAGTTCTTTGCGAGACATTTTCAACCTTGTAAGGCGTTCCCTTGCTTCGGGTGTCGTGACCTGGCGAAGGACAGCATGAATCTTTGCTTCCCTTTCTGCCTGTGCTTGTTCCTGCTGGTATGCAGCCTGTGGATTATTTTCTTGCTGGGAGGCTTGCTGCCTCTGCATTTCTTCAAGCCTTTTCCTGCGGATTGCTTCGAGATCATCTGCCATGGTATAAAACCCCTTTTAAAGAAGAACTGGCTTTATTAGCCAACCCGGATTATAATTGCATTTAATACTTTTGCATCTCGGGAATTTCAGAAACCAGTTCTTTCTTGATTTCATTAGCTGTATTGTCAAGCAAAGACTTTCCTGCTGGAGATGCAACCCTACCTGCCTTCTGTTTCTTTACAAAACCGGCATCTTCAAGCTGCTGGGCTATTGTACGGGCAACTGCACCGCTACCCTTTGCTTTTTTAGCAGGGGTTACACGCTTTGCTTTCTTTCCTCCGTATATGGAACGAAGTCTCTGTACACCTACCGGACCGTCAGTATATATCCTTCTGAGGACCGCAGCACAGCGAGTATACCACCAGTCATCTTCCACTGGAGGAAGTTCCCTGTGTGCACCGGTCTTCACATAGGCTGCCCATTCCGGAGGTTGGATCTTCTCATTTTCTTTAAGTTTCTCTGCTGTCTTTTTGATAATATCATTAGCAGGGACATCATATGCTGTAGTCATTCTATCCTCCTTCAAATAAAGATAGCATCAGGCATAACGTTTACGACTGATATTCACTTTGAAACGCGTCTGTATATGCACTGGAATAAGACTCTTAAATCTATCGGTTCATATATATGGTTTTTGGATTGAAAGCGTTCCAAACCTTTATTTCATGAAAGTTTGTTCCCTTCCCGGTCCCACAGAGATATATTTGACCCGGATTCCCATCAATTCTTCAAGGCGTTCGACATATTCCCGGGCTTCTTGGGGCAAGTCATCATAACCAGATACAGAAGTTAAATCTGTATCCCAACCTTCCATATCTTCATAAACAGGCACACATCTTGCAAGTTTGGAAGTATCTTCCGGCGGATAATCAATTACATTTCCATCCAATTCATAGCCAACACATATTTTTACAGGGTCAAGACCTGTCAGTACATCTAATTTTGTAAGAGCTATGGAAGTATAACCATTAAGATAGACTGACTTTTTAGCAAGAGGCATATCAAACCAGCCACACCGCCTTGATCTGCCTGTGGTGGTACCAAATTCATGGCCTACATCATGCAGGTGCTGGCCTGCATCACCTTCCTGTTCAGTAGGGAGCGGACCTGCTCCCACACGTGTAATATAAGATTTAACGATGGCAAGTACTTCATTCACACGAGTCGGACCTACGCCAAGATTGGCACATGCAGATCCTGCAATAGTACTTGAAGAAGTTACAAATTTTTGAGTACCGTGAATTACATCCAGATGACTACCCTGTGCCCCTTCAGCAAGTACACTTTTACCTTCATCCAGCGCAGTATTAATTTCATAGGAAACATCGGCAAGATAAGGAGCTAGTTCCCTGCCCAGGGAAATATACCTGTCCACAAGAGAACTTTCAGTTACAATAGAAGGATCACCACCCATTGCCTTAATTTCTTCTTCCTTCTGAGAAGAAAGATCTGAAAGACGTTGAATAAGGCGTTTTTCATCGATCAGGTCGGAAAAATGGACTTCATCCCTTGCAATCTTATCGATATAAGCAAATCCAATACCTCTTTTAGTAGTACCGATCTTTTCCGAACGTGTAGCTTCCTTGAGACCATCAAGTTCTATATGATAAGGCATGATTATGCTTGTCTTGCCATCAATACCCAATTTTTCAGCAGATACTTTTACACCGGCCTCTTCCAGCATCCGTATCTCTTCTACCATAACTTCCGGATTCAGGACCGTACCCGGTCCAATGAGCACCCGACTGTCAAGAAGAAAACCAGAGGGGATTAGATGTAATTTATATATCTCATCCTTAACCTTGACAGTGTGACCTGCATTATCGCCGCCTTGAAACCTGGCAACAATGTCATAGTCACCTGCCATCAGGTCTACTACCTTGCCTTTGCCCTCATCACCGAATTGGGCACCGGTAATAATCGTGAACATGATTGACAGGATAGTATTATATCCATAATAATGTTTTGTCTAGGAAGCCATGCAGTAGAAAGTATATAAATGCAGAACAAAAGCAAATCAATCCTTTTAAGAAGATTTATAATCAAAAAACTCAATCTAGGAACCACATGTATGTATATATTGCAATTGCAGCGTATTTCGTGGTATTATTCCTGACATTGCGAGACATAAGGATCTATCGCCGCACTAGTTTCGAATCATACCGAAAAGGAGCTATGAAAGGAATTGCCGCATCCACTATCGTATTGATAGGAGCTGTGATCACACCCCTAAATCCAAATGCAGGGCTTTTGTTAGTGCTTGTTGGCATGTTCCTGAATAAAAAGGGTACGAGGGAAAAAGTGTTCAATGATGCAACTGCAATCGAAAGAATGCTGGGTAAAACCGACCTGCAGCAGTGAACTTATAACACACTACAATATCCAAAAGTTATAAATACCTAAAGCTGGTTCAAAAAAGAAGAATTAACTACTATCTATCCAACTATATGGAGTTATCAATTATGGGAAATATTAGACAAAACAATATTAAGAACATAACCTCACGTCTGCTTACCAACCATGGAAATGTATTCACATCTAATTTTGATGATAACAAGAGCCTTGTTACAAAATACACCACAATCGAAAGTAAAGTAATCAGAAACCGTGTTGCAGGCTACGTGACAAGAAAGATCAATCACACGAGACACGAGTGAAACCGGAGCTGGTTTTTTTATGTTTGAAGGAGTTCTACCGGCTCTTATAACCCCATTCACAAAAGACAATACCATTGACATCAGTGGTCTTAAACAAAACATAAGATACGCTGAAGAAGGAGGTGTCAGCGGAGTTGTGGCTTGTGGAACAACAGGTGAATCCGCAACTCTTTCTACGGTTGAACACAAAAAAGTGATCAATACAGCGGTGGAATGTGCCAATGTGCCAGTGATTGCGGGCACCGGATCAAACAATACAGTCGAAGCCGTAGAACTTACAAAACATGCTGCTGATGCCGGGGCAGGCGGGGCACTCATTATATCCCCATACTACAATAAACCCAATAATGCAGGACTGATCCGTCACTTCACTGCAGTAGCAGAAGCAGCAGACATCCCCATCATATTATACAATGTGCCTTCCAGAACCGGACAGGATATTCCACTGGAAGTAATTGTCGAGCTTGCCAAGATTGACAATATAGTTGCGATCAAAGAAGCAAGTGGAAGTATTCCCAAAATATCAGATATAATCGAAAATACAGTGGATGAAGATTTCAGCGTTATTTCCGGAGAGGATGGACTGACCTATCCTATTGTCGCACTGGGCGGAGTAGGAGTAATTTCCGTTGTTGCAAATGTAGTTCCAAAGACAATGTCCGAAATGGTAGAAGCCGCCCTTAAAGGCGATATGGCAGCTGCCAGGAAAAAGCATTATGAACTTGCACCCCTCACACGTGCCCTTTTTACTGAAACCAATCCTATACCTGTCAAACGTGCAATGGAAATGATAGGTATGCCAGCAGGTCCGCTGAGAGCACCACTGGCGCCTATCCTGCCAGAAAATGAAAAGATACTGGAAGAAGCATTAAGAGGAATCGGGTGTCTCAAATGATACGGACAGGAGTAATCGGAGCATCCGGTAAAATGGGTGGCCTGATAATACAGAACATCGCCAGAAGCGAAGGTATTGAATTGTCCTCTGCATTTGACCTGAATAAGATCGGCGAAGATGCAGGAGATGTGGCAGGTGCAGGCAGCCTCGGTGTTTCTATTGCCAGCGTAGAAGATCTTGGAGAAGTCCTCAAGGAAAGTAAAACCGATGTCTTGATTGATTTTACCATTGCAGCAGCAACTTCTTCAAACGCACCAATAGTCGCCGCAAGTGGTGTAAACCTTATTATCGGGACTACTGGTTTTAGCGAAGAACAAAAGGAAGCAATCGACGAGAGTATCCTTAAAAATGGTGTATCAGCCGTTATTGCTCCAAATTATGCGGTTGGAGTCAATGTATTTTTCAAGATTATCGAGGAAGCGGCCAAATATCTTACCGATTATGACATTGAAGTCATTGAAGCACACCATAACCGGAAACAGGATGCACCCAGTGGAACTGCAATGAGGGCTGCAGAGGTTATCGGTAAAGCTGTTGGGCGTGAAGAGTACATCTTTGGCCGTCAGGGCAACGCACCTCGTAAAAATGAGATTGGCATTCATGCAATCCGTGGAGGAGATATTGCCGGCGACCACACGATTCTTTTTGCCGGAGAAGGCGAAAGGATCGAAATTAAACACCAGGCACATTCTCGCGATGCATTCGCCGCAGGTGCTGTAAAAGCCGCAATTTGGTTAAAAGATAAAAAATCCGGCATTTATTCCATGGAAGATATCCTGGGACTATAAATTAAAGGAGATGATCTGCAATATTTTCACAGATCATTCTTTCACAATAGCCACAGCGCAATTCGATTTTACCTTCCCGGGTATTCACATCAAATTTAGATTCTATGGGTTCATTGCTGTTGGAAATGCAATTTGGATTGATACATTTTACAACACCTTCTACATGCGAGGGTATACCTACCTGATTCTTTTCCTGCACATCATAATCCCGGATTATATTGATGGTCGCACCAGGAGAAATGAGAGATATTTTATCCACCTCACTGACCAAAAGTTCACGCCCTTCTACCTTGACCACATCTTTTTTTCCATACGAACTGGGCGCATTAATCAGGATACTGACAATTCCCCAAGAAGTGCCGGTTATACCCAGAATCTTGAGAACATTGAGAGCCTGACCGGCTGTAATATGATCGATTACTGTGCCCGAACATATGGGTTGTACACGAATTTCTTTTTTCACTATCTCACTCATTCAAACACCCCCATAACAAGACAAAGTAAAGCCATTCTTATTGGAACACCATAAAACGATTGATCAAAATAGGAAGCATGGGACGTTTCGTCAACTTGAGGGGCGATTTCATTAGTGCGGGGGAGAGGATGCATGATCCGCAGATTTTTCTTCGCATTTTTCAATACATCAGGTGTAATCTGGAGGCGATTAGCGACTTTCTGATATTCTGCCGGATCAGGAAAACGTTCTTTCTGTATCCGTGTCATATAAAGCACCTCCACATCCTGTATGGCATCTTCAATGGAACTCTCCTCTATTACCTTAATATTTTTCTTTTCCAGATCTTCGATAATCTCT
>JBMCCK010000016.1:0-9759 GCA_048619255.1 Methanohalophilus sp.
AAAACAGAGGATGACGACCTGTTTGGTCCCACTGGAGAGAAATTTTCAAGTACCAATATAATAGGAAAAATTCTTGAGCCCGAGAAATTCAAGGCATTAACCGAAAAGGATACTATGTACGTTCTGGAAAGTAACAAGGAGGAGATTGAATGAGCGGGGAGGATATTGATGAGATTACAAAGATCGTAGTGATTGACTCAGAAAGTGTGCTTCCTTCTGATGCTGCGATGAAAATCTATGAGTCCGATGTAGATATTACTATTAAGGAGACCTGTTTCGGCACAATGGTAACAGGTCCGCGTGATTCGGTGGAAAAGGTAGTAGCCGAAGTAAGGGCCCTTGATCCGAATCATGTTTTTGTAAAACAGAGGGGTTTCCCACCAGGTGATGAACGTCGCTGCAGGGCTTCCAGAGGCGGAGGGCCAAGGCCGGGGTTTCATTACCTGAGAACCGAAGTAGCATCATTGCCCATCATCAGCAGAGCTCTTGATGAGTATGAGGCATATAATCCGTCTGAAAAGGAAGAATCTCCTGACAAAATTTCACCATCCAAACTTAAAGATATTATTGAATCCGAATTATGAGGTGACACCTTGGCAAAAATTTTCATCTATCCCACTAACAGCCTTATCCTTTCTGATCTTGTTGAAAGGTTTGGACATAAACCCCTTGCAATGATGGAAAAGATCCGGGAAAAAATCACTACAGTAGGTGTAGATTCCCCACCTATAAACATTACTCCCGAAGATCCCAAACTTGGTTTGAAATATGCTGCAGTAGAAGTTCCTGCCGGTGTGAGGGGCCGCATGTCCATAGTGGGTCCCCATATTGATGAAGCCGAAGCTGCGATCATAGTGCTGGATTCGGCATCTGCTTTTGGTTGCATGGGTTGTGCACGTACCAATGAACTTACTAAGTTCCTTGCACGCCAAAGGGACATACCCCGTCTTGAAGTCAAATATCCTCGCACTGAAGAAGAAGGTAAAGATTTTGTATATCAGATTGCTGAATTCCTGAAATCCCTGCCTAAAGAGGAGGATGAAGAATGAGTAATTCTGATAAAGTAAAGATCGCACTTGTTTCATGCGGTTCTGAATACGCAGGCATCCAGAAGGAACTGGAATCGGTAGCATCTTCATTGAATGCGGAACTTGTGTATCCGGAGATGGATGTATCATCACTGGACACCATTGGGCAGGAGTTCGGACTGGAAGTCGCAAGTCCTGATCTACGTCTCATGATGGCCAGGGCAAAAGCTGTAGTAGAAGGTGTGGCTCCGGTGGATGGTGTATTTGTTGCTACCTGTTTCCGATGCGCTGAAGCTGCGATTGTTCGTAATGAAGTGCGTCGTTATATATTTGAAGATTCAGGTCTGCCGGTTATAAGTTATTCCTTTACAGAGCGAACGACTGCAGCAACTTTGTTGACACGTATGGAAGCCCTGACAACCATTGCAAAAAGCAAACATTTACTTGCAAGGGAGAATCAGGAAGGATTGACTGCAGGTATTGATTCGGGTTCAACCACTACCAAAGCTGTAGTTATGAGGGACAATGAGATAATCGGTGAAGGCTGGGTACCCACAATCAAGGTGCTTGAAAGTGCAGATAAAGCCCTTCAGCAGGCACTGGACCAGGCCGGTGTTAAGAGAGAGGATCTGCAGGCAATTGGTACAACAGGATACGGACGTTTCCTTATAGGCGATCACTTCAATGCCGACCTTATGCAGGAAGAAATCACGGTAAATTCCAAGGGCGCAGTTTACCTTGCAAAGACACAGCATGGGGATGCCACTGTAATTGATATTGGTGGAATGGACAACAAAGCCATTTCCGTACAGGATGGCATTCCTGGTATGTTCACCATGGGAGGCGTCTGTGCCGGTGCTTCGGGCAGATTCCTTGAAATGACTGCCAAGAGACTCGATGTGGATATCACGGAACTCGGAGATCTTGCAATCAAGGGAATGCAAAAAAATGTAGAAATGAATAGTTATTGTATTGTTTTCGGAATCCAGTCCCTTGTAAATTCGCTTGCCAAGGGAGCTACACCCGAAGACGTTGCTGCTGCTGCCTGCCACAGTGTTGTGGAACAAATATTTGAACAACAGCTCCAGGAAGTTGAAGTTAAAGAACCTCTTGTCCTGGTGGGTGGTTCGTCCCTGATCGCAGGTATACCAAAAGCTCTGGAAGAACTGCTCAAGATCGATGTCGTTGTTCCTCCGCATTCCCAGCATATCGGTGCAGTGGGTGCTGCATTGCTTGTTTCCGGTTTTGTGGATAAGGAGTGATTATATTGGCAACCCTTGAGAAGTTCGTGGTTGAAACCACAGTTGAAGAGGAAGCTGCTCCTTATCGAAAGATTGTATCCGATGTAATCTCGGATCTGGGGATGGCGGGCCGGATCGCAAAAATCAAAGTAGCCATAAGACCTGAAGATTCCCTTTTCCAGCTGGCGGCAGTGTTACGTGGTGTTCTTCCACAGGTAATGCTGAAAGATTTTGCCGAGATAACAAAAGGAAGCAGTGAAGGAGAAATTTTGATCACGATCTCTGTAGAAAAATATCTTCCACGCCTGTTGCAGATGCTCTGGGATCGATATGGGCGTGACAGCCTTGAACAACCGGACAGGTGGACTATTTCCCTGATTGTGGATGATCCGGAGGAGGAGATAGGCTCTCTCGAAAATCTTGTTGTGGATGACCCGCGGCGCACACTCAAGTCCAATCTGGCGGATATGGCTATCAGGGTAGCTCCTGAAGGTTTCAGGGTACGTCATCATTCATTGAACGGTAATGATTTCATTTTTGTGGCATCCGAGGATACGATGCAAAAAGAATGGATTGATGAAGCACACACGATGCTGGAAGAACTAAAAGGAGATGATGCCAGTGGCAGCAGTGCTTGAACCCTATGTCTATGAAGGCGGTGTGCACAAACACGGCCTTATTATTGAACTCCTGGAAGACCTGGGCGGCTATCTTGTACAGAGTACGCCGGCTGCGACGGAAATTAATCTTGTGATGTTGATTCCCCGTAAAGATGTTCCCCTGATGGAAAAACTTGCAAAGAAAACACTGGGCAAACTCACACGAGCTCCCTTAACAGGTACCGAAATCGCTGTAGTATCTCCAACTCTTGCCTATCATCATCTTCCTCATTCTGCATGTGATGTTGCCGAACATCTGCGCAGGGATGGTGCCAATACCAATATGCTGGGACTTGCACGTGGTATGGGCCGAAGAGTGGCTCTTTCTCAGGATTATGAAAGACGGCTAATCAATGAACATGACATTGCAGTTTACAGTTTTGGGAATTTCAGTGACTGTATAATGAACAAGAAACCTAAACTTTTCTCGGGTGTTGATGTTCCTATTGTGGCTACAGGAGGCCCGAATCTTAGTACTGATGATGTAGAAGGTGCCGATGTCTATGTTGGAGGCATCGGACGTGTATCTCACAGGTTGCGTAATGAAGGTGAAATTAACAGCCTTGATGTATTGAATAAAACTGTCGGGGAAGTTGTGGATAAACTGCGTGAGGAAATGTCCCGGGACCCTCTTGCGGTATTGCCTGCAAGAGTTATGAAAGAGATTAAAGAGCAGGTACCTGAAATTAATGATGTGTTAACTCCTGCTCCCATCACCCTTCAACTGGATGGCATGAGGGTAAAACTTCCCTTTGATAAATTCCACGAAAAGCTGGAAAATTTGGAACTGGATGAGAATGTTTCTCTCTCTGATGTGGCAAATATCCTGCCTTCAAAAATGAAAAATTACATTCTAATAAAGATACGCCGTCGCTCAGAGACTGGATTTACTATATGATCAAGAGGGTGCGTAATGGATCTGGAATATATCAGGAAAATTCTTGAAAAGGATGAAGATGAAGCTGTTTCCGATGTGCTTTCAACAGTTGAGGAACGATATGGGGAAGTACCATATATACTCAATTTCATGAAAGATATGCCGGAGCTGTTAATTCCTAAAGTAATGTATGATAATTCTATAATGCGGGAGTTCGAAAGACTTGATCCAGAGACAATCGAACTTATATGCGTGGGTGTTGCTTCTGCACTGAGATGTGATCATTGTCTAAAGATGCATATCAGGGTTGCCCGCAGGCTTGGATTGACAAGGGAACAGATATTCGATGCTATTCTTATAGGCGGGGCTTTATCCAATGCCTCGGTGCTTGCAGAAGGCACACGTGCCCTTGATGACGAGGTAAATGGTAGTTCCCCTTCCTGTGATAGTGAATGTGACTCATGCAACATCACAGGTTCGGACAGGTAATTTATCCCAGAAGGGGCATCCCGGCGATTAAGGCACCAGCCGCGTAGCCCAGGATTGCCCCGCTGTTTAAAAATGGGAGGCCTGCCTGGGGTTTTCCCTTCATGACCAGGATTGTCAGGGCAAAAAATCCGATAAGGGTGCCGACCATTGCGCCAATGGCGGGAATTCCTATGAATCCTTCATGGGGAAGGAATACATTTGCAGAAACGACTATTATTGTTGGCATTATAGCATCACCCAATCCCATGTAGAAGGCTTCTTTTTCTCCTTCTGTTGAAGGTGTGTCCTCAATAAATGAGTAATTTCTTTTTTTGGGTATAACAAACAGGATTGGCAGCTTTAGGTCCATCACTCCTTCTGCAAGGGCAATCATATGTTTTGTCTTATACACTGAGATTGCATCGTATGCTGCAAGCAAGCCCAGCAGTACAATTGCAGGTAAGATGCCAAATGATATTCCAAAAATAGAACTTGCAGCTGCTCCTACAATGATACCCACAAAGTCTATTATGTACCATTCAGGATGGACATAAAGCAGGATTGTGAAAACAGTTGCCATTAATAAACCCCCGATAACCGGTCCTTCTCCTCCCAATCCTGTAAGGTGGAGAAGGGGATAGAATCCGTAATACATGGTAGAAGCAACAGCAACAAGGATGATTATCTGGATTACCCATTGTATTTCTTTCTTGATAGCGAAAAGTAAAAACAGGGTGAATATGAGGATTGCGATTATGTAGTATATGGAATTGCTCGCGGATTGAGGGTTATCTACTGCCTGCATTCCCAGATCGTTCATTGGTTGTGCAAGGGTAAGTGCAATGATCTGGATGACCAGTATAAAACCGGCCATTACAATCATCGGGAAGTATTCCTTGATTCCGTTTTCATTCTCGCTCAAAATTTCTCATCCTGTTTGTATGTTACAGGACCTAATGCAATATCCATTAATTAAGTTTATGTAATACTTAAGTAGTAACATGAATTAAGTAAACTGGAGGTCTTACCATGGAAACAAGGGACATTGTTTTTTCTATCGTTATGGTCGTATCAGCTTTTGTGTTGACATACGTATGGCTGGGAAGGTTCAAATACAGTCCTGCTAACTCATTGATCGTTCTTGCTGCCATTGTAATGGTAGGAGCTCTTGCGGCGATGCTCCTTTCCCTGGATATGCGGATGCGTAAAATTGAGGAGCAGCTCGATCTAAGGGAACGCTCTCTTCGGATTAATATTCAGAGTGTTGAGGATAATATGGGTAAAAAAATAGATACCGTCACAAATGTTGTGGATGATGCTATGGAAACCTTCAACAGAAGAAATTATCGTTAATCTTTTTTAATTCCCCATTATTTTTCATTATCGACATCTGCCGAAAACAATATTAATGTGATGGGCTGTATGGACATTTATCAACATATTTCAGAATGGTGGGGCTGGCTCAATGCAAATTAATCTTAAACCAATTGGTGTCATAAAAAAATCCGGGAAGAATTCAGAAATTCTGATATATTCGGAATTTGAGCAGATAATCAGGAATATGCTCTCCAGGACCGGTAAGACTGAGTTTGAAGGAAATAATGTGCTGGTGGTCCATAAAGGTGAGAAAAAGGACGGGCATCAGTTACAGGTTTCCAGAACTACTCTCTTTGAGAGGGCAGGTAATATATTGAAGGTAGGGCGGATGAAGGTCGATTATGACTCGGTACTGGATATACGCCTTGATACTGATATCCAACTTCATTAAACCAATTTAAGAGGACACTGCAATGGGTGTAGATATAGGTGACATACTGGAAAAAAGACAGGTGGGGTTTGGTGATCTTGCTCACAGGACAGTGGCGATTGACGGATATAATACCCTTTACCAGTTTTTGAGTATCATCAGACAACGTGACGGTACTCCCCTGAAGGATTCCAGAGGCAATATCACATCCCATCTCTCCGGTATCCTGTACAGGATGACCCACCTCTTTGAAGCTGGTATAAAACCGGTTTTTGTTTTTGATGGCAAACCCCCTGATTTCAAGGCATATACAATTAGCCAGCGTAAAAAGTCCAGGGAAAAGGCCCTTACAAAATGGGATGAAGCAAAAGAAAAAGGCCTCTCAGAAGATGCTTACAAATATGCACAGGCCTCTTCAAAGGTAGATGCCCTGATAGTGGAAGATTCCATGCAACTTCTGAATTACATGGGAATTCCCTGTGTACAGGCTCCTTCTGAGGGTGAAGCACAGGCAGCCTATATGGTGAACAAAGGCGATGCAGATTATAGTGCCTCCCAGGACTACGATTCCCTGCTTTTCGGAGCTCCAAGGGTAATACGCAATCTTACAATTACGGGTAAACGCAAACTGCCGGGTAAGAATATTTACATTGATGTAGAACCCGAATCTATTGACCTTATGCAAAATATAAAGTTACTGGATATAGATCGTCGGCAACTGATCGGGATTGCCCTGTGTGTGGGTACTGATTACAATAAAGGGCTGGAAAAAGTCGGCCCCAAAACAGCCCTTAAGTTAATAAAAAAACATGGAAGTATTCATAAGGTCCTGGAACAGAGGGGTGAAGTCATTGACGAGCTTGATGCCAAGATCGATTTTTTCCTGAATCCGCCTGTAACGGATGTCTATGAACTGAAGTGGAAATCTCCACAAAAGGAAAAGATAGTGGATTTCCTCTGCAAACAGCACGATTTTTCTGAGGAGCGAGTTCTCAAAGCTGTAGATCGGCTTGAAAAAGCCGGCAAACAGCAAAGCCAGCAAACCCTGGATCAATGGTTTTGAACAATCAGGGATTTACCTGTCATTTCTTCTGGTTGTTTTATTGCAAGCATTTGCAGGACAGTCGGTGCAACATCGGCAAGTATTCCATTTCTCATTTTGATATTTTGTCTCTCTGAGATACATATGCATTTAACCGGATTGCTTGTGTGAGCTGTATGGGGCTGGTCTCCATGAACTTCTTCCATTTGTTCCGCATTCCCGTGGTCAGCGATTATCAATGCTTCACCATCCTTTTGGCGTATCTTTGCGATAACTTTTCCCACACATTCATCCACAGCCTCTACGGCTTTGATAGTCGGCTCAAAGAAACCGGTATGTCCCACCATATCCATGTTGGCAAAATTGAGTATGATCACATCATAATTTGCTGATTCAATCCTGCTGGTGAGTTCTTCAGCAACTTCATATGCACTCATCTCAGGTTTAAGATCATAAGTTGCAACTCTGGGTGAGGGAATAAGACACCTTTCTTCTCCTTTGAATTTCTTTTCCACTCCGCCATTGAAGAAAAAGGTGACATGAGCATACTTTTCAGTTTCAGCGATACGCAACTGGGACATATTTTCTCTGCTCAACACTTCGCCAAGTGTATTTTTTATCTCTCTGGTTGGATAGGCAACAGGCACATCCAGTTTTTCATCATACTGGGTCATGCAGACATAGTGTACCTGTGGATGCTTTGACCTTTCAAAACCTTCGAATCCCTCTTCCACAAATGCATAGGTAAGCTGCCTTGCCCTATCAGGGCGGAAATTGAACATGATCACAGAATCGTTATCTTCAATTGTGGCTACAGGTTTGCCTTTCTCCTGGATAACAGTGGGTTTGACAAATTCGTCATTTTCTCCTCTTTCATAGGCAAGCTGTACTGCTTCCACAGGATCTTCAGCAGTTATTCCTTCCCCCAGTGTCAGGGCGTCATAGGCAAGTCGGGTACGTTCCCACCGTTTGTCACGATCCATTGCATAGTACCTGCCGGATACACTGGCAGTCTTTGCGATACCATTTTCCCTGCAGAATACTTCATGCTCTTTCATATCCTCAAGCGCGGCCCGGGGGGGTACATCCCTGCCGTCAAGGAAAGTATGGATGAATACTTCACTTAAGCCTTCCCTTTTAGCCAGCTCTATCAGGGCACGCATATGTTCTATGTGACTGTGGACCCCTCCATGGGAAAACAGTCCCATGATATGCAGTTTTGATTTTTTTTCCTGGACATTCCTAATGGCATCAAGCAAGACCCGGTTTTTGTAGATCTCTCCATTTTTGATTGCCAGATTTATCCGGGTCAGGTCCTGGTAAACAATTCTGCCTGCGCCTATGTTGAGATGGCCCACTTCGGAGTTTCCCATCTGTCCCTGTGGAAGGCCCACAGATTCGCCTGCAGCCTGCAAAAGAGAGGTTGGGTTTTCTTTTTCTAGCTTGTCAAGGACAGGGGTGTTGGCCTGTGCTACAGCATTTCCTTTTCTGGTGGGTGAGTATCCCCATCCATCCAGTATCATTAACAAGAGAGGTTTTCGGGTCAGTGTCATGCTTTTAATCACGCTTTTATGGTATATAAGGGGTCAGGAATGTAATATGTACTGGTAATATGAACCATCAAGCTTTATATGAATGACAACAATAAATTTATATCAAGTGGTATTTGATGAATTATTATTCCCTCATAACAACACCTGTAATTCTTATGTGCAAGTGTTATCGGTAAGGATTTATTGTATATTGATGCTGAAATTTATGAAGGTCCGTTGATGAAAAATGCACAAATAATGATAGTCGAAGATGAAAATATAGTTGCTATGGGAATTAAATGCAAACTTGAATCTTTAGGCTATTCCATACCCTGTATGGCTTCTTCAGCAGAGGATGCTATACGCAAAGCCGATCTTTTCTATCCTGACCTGGTTTTGATGGATATCTTACTGAAAGGAAACGGTGATGGGATAGGGGCAGGAGACTATATAATGAAAAAATTTAACATTCCTGTAATTTATCTGACCGCTTATACTGATGAAGAAACCCTTGAAAGGGCAAAATTAACACACCCTGCCGGTTATATTTCCAAACCTTTCAAGGTCGAGGATCTACATAGCAATATTGAGATTGCTCTGCACAAACAGGACGTATCTGCTAATTTCTGATATCAGGGAGTATTTTATACATGGTCAGGGCTTTGATTTTCGATATGGATGGCATTCTCATAGACTCAATGCCCCACCATGTCAAAACAATTAACCGGGTCTTTGGTACTGTGGGGGTTCATCTCGATGAACAAACCATCTATGACATGGAAGGTTCCAGAACTGTTGACATTGTAACTCACATCTTAAAAAGCAAAAACATTGATATTGCATCTCTGGACATTGAAGGGCTCCTTGCGCAATACCAGGAAGAATTCAAAAGAACGGCCAAATTCAAACCTTTTGAAGAGATACGTGCTATTTTACCAGAACTAAAGAAAAATTTTCTGCTGACTATGGTTTCAGGTGCAGACAGGACAATTGTAAATCATATAGTGGATGATTTTTTCCCGGGCATTTTTGATGCTGTCGTCAGCGGGGAGGATGTCGGCAAGGGCAAACCCGAACCTGAGCCATTTTTAAAAGCTGCCCGTATGCTTGACGTGAATCCTGTGGATTGTGTTGTGGTGGAAAATGCTACAAAAGGAGTAGAAGC
>JBMCCK010000017.1:0-9363 GCA_048619255.1 Methanohalophilus sp.
ATTGCAGCCACAAACAGGCTTGAGTCTATTGACCCGGCCCTGCGACGACCTGGCAGATTTGACAGGGAAATCGAAATAGGGGTACCAGATAGTGAAGACAGGCTCGAAATACTCCAGATCCACACCCGTGGAATGCCACTTAACGAAAGTATCGATGAAGAATATTTTGAACACCTGGCAGAATATACCCAGGGTTTTGTGGGAGCCGATCTATTAGCCCTTGTACAGGAAGCCTCCATGAGGGCACTGAGGAGATTGCTTCCCGACATCAATCTCGATGAAGAAGAAATTCCACAGGAAATACTCGATAAACTGGAAGTCACGCCCGATGACTTCGAGGAAGCCTTGAAAGAGATTGAACCCTCGGCAATGAGGGAAGTCATGGTCGAAATACCGTCTGTAGGATGGGATGATATTGGCGGGCTGGACATGGCCAGAAAAGATATCAGCGAAGCAGTCGAATGGCCGCTTAAATGGCCCGATAAAATAAGCCAGATGGGCATTAAACCTCCCACAGGAATACTTTTATATGGCCCTCCAGGAACAGGCAAAACCCTGCTTGCCAAAGCTGTAGCAAACGAAGCTAATGCCAATTTCATCAGTGTCAAAGGACCCCAGATATTGTCCAAATACGTAGGAGAATCTGAAAAAGCAATTCGTGATACTTTCAAAAAAGCACGACAGGTTGCACCCTGCATAATATTCTTTGACGAAATCGATGCTATCTCTTCGACGAGACAGGGTGGCAGTGATGTAGGCAGCCGGGTTTCCGAACAGGTCGTCAATCAGATGCTTACAGAGATGGATGGACTTGAGCCCCTGAATGAAGTGGTTGTCATTGCGGCCACAAACAGGCCTGACCTTATTGATCCGGCATTACTGCGATCAGGAAGATTTGACAGGCTTGTAATGGTAGGAGCCGCCCCCGCAGATGGTAGGGAAAGAATATTCCGGATTCACACAATGGATATACCCCTGGATAGTGATGTTGACATAAAGGAACTTGCCACAATGACTGAAGGCTATGTTGGATCAGATATAGAGTCCATATGCAGGGAAGCAGCAATGTTATCCCTGAGAGAAAATTTCGATAATGAAAAGGTAAGCAAAAGACATTTCCTTTCAGCTATGGAAAAAGTAAAGCCAACAGTCAATGAGGACATGATAGACTTCTATAACCGGGTTCAAGAAAAATTAAAGGGCGGATCAATCCGCAAAACAGACGCAGGATCATTTACAGGATATATTTGAAAAGGAGGTTATGAAAATGCCAAAGGTATTTGCAAAAAACCTATCCAACAAACAGGTCATGACAACAGACGGAACAGAAATTGGTATACTAGACAATATAGTAATGGAAGTCAAAACCGGCAAACTTGAAGACCTGATGGTCAAACCAGATATCGGGCTTGACACATCTAAATATGTTACCGACGGGCAGTTTTTGAAGATACCCTTCAAGGCCGTCCGTTCGATCAAGGATTATATTGTGGTGGATAAACAGATAGCCACCAGCCTGGAGTGAACTACCCCTTCCTAATTAATGTGACTTTGTCACATTAATTTGAGGAGGGAGACTTCTCGCTTAATAAGTTAAAAGAAACTTTTTCTACGTAATATCTCAAGAGCCTCCACGGTGCCTTCCCCGAAGGACATGGAGGTCACATGATCCGCAATCAACTTCAGCCCGGGGTCGGAATTGTCTACAGCGATTCCATAGCCTGCCACTTCGAACATTTCCCGATCATTTACGGAGTCACCTATTGCAATAAAATCAGAAACATCCAAATCCATTAAGGATGCCATTTTTTCGAGACCTGTGCCCTTATTTACCTTTTTACTTTTTATATGGAGGGCAAACTGTGTGTCAATAACTTCTATAGAAAATCCTGCCCTTTCAAGACTTGCCTGTAAATCATCTGCATTGACATTGCGTACCAGGGCGATTTCAGTCTTTCTCAGGTCGCCATCGAGCCTAATCAGATCAAAACGATTGGAAAGATAGAAAAATGCTTTTTCACATTCCTCCATACTTTCAGAAATATGAGGTGTGGTATCAAAACCTGTGGATATGACACCTCCGTTTTCAGAGATAACTTTACCTCCAAGTCCTATAAGCTTGGAAGTTGCTGCAGCATAGCAGAGCACATTTCCCGTGGCAAGAACTACCGGAATACCCAGATTCCTCAAATGCTCTGCTGCCAAAAAATGAAGACGGCGATCACTGTAAGTGATTGTGCCGTCAATATCTATTGCAAGTGCTTTGAATTTCATTATATTGCAATACGATTGTTTGATAATATAGTTTTTTCAGGCATCACAAAGTCCATCTGTGGTAATACACGCAACAGCTTCTCCATCAGGCAGACAAGGCGAATCCACGAGTTTCACGATCCTTTTATCACCCTTGGATTTGCGTATATAGAGTCTGAAGGTGGCAGTATGGCCCAGAATATGGCCACCAATCGGACGGGTTGGATCACCAAAGAATGCATCCGGTTTTGACATTACCTGATTGGTAACTATCACAGAAGCATTGTTGAGATCACCAAAACGTTGCAAATCATGCAGATGTTTGTTCAGTTTCTGCTGCCTGTCAGCCAGTGTACCCCTGCCGACATATTCTGCCCTGAAATGAGCCGTAAGGGAATCCACTATAACCAGCCTGACCGGTTTATCCGTATTTTTGAGTTTGTTTGCCATCTCAGTTGCTGCATCTACAAGAAGAATCTGGTGGTTGGAATTGTAAGCCCTTGCCACATGTATATTTTTCAAAAACTCGGCCGGATCAAAATCCTGCTCATACTTTTGTGAAAGACCTGCAACCATCTGTTCAATACGTTCAGGGCGGAACGTATTTTCTGTGTCTATAATTATGACAGAACCGTCAAGTCCACCCATTTCCCTTGGCAATTGAGTATTCACAGCAAGCTGGTGGGCAATCTGGGTCTTACCCGAACCAAATTCCCCATACATCTCGGTGATTGATTGGGTCTCTATCCCACCACCCATCAATTCATCAAATTCTTCGCAACCCGTGCGGAGTTTACCCACTTCCATGCGCCTCTGCATCACGAAATCCCCTGTTTCAAAACCACCTATATCGGCTGCACTGCGCGCAGCACTTATGATCTTGGCAGCTGTGGATTCACCAATTTCGGCAGTTGCCACAAGTTCGGAGGGGGAAGCAACTGCAACTGCTTCCACACTATTATACCCCGCATCATTCAATTTCTGGGCTGTTGCCGGCCCTACATGATCAAGTTCTTCAAGCAAAATTTCACTCATATCTGATACTCCTTTAGGTGCACTGGTTTTCCCTCTTGTACACTGTACTTATGATGCTATCTGCTGAACGTATTTATATGTAGTCAAAGCGAATTGAAAGTATTCAGAAACCCGATGATCTCCTTTCAAGTAACCTGTATTCTTTCATGAACATATACATTGCAAGCAAAACTGCCAGAAGATCCGAATAGGGAACGCTATCCACACACCGGTAGTATCAAAAAACCAGGGCAAAACAAGTACAAGGGGGAGCAGAAACACCTGTCTGGCTGTTGAAAGAATGAAAGAAGGCCGTGCTTTTCCCAGTGCCTGATACATACCACCACTCACAAACTGGATACCAAGCAGTGGTATCGCAAGGACCATGATCTTCGTAGCATCTGTACCTTCCTTTATAAGAGTTGCATCTGTTGTGAAAATCGAAAACAGGTTAGATCCGAAGAAGAACAACAGCAAAAAGGCTGCCACTGCAATCACAGATGAAATTAGTACACAGATGCGCAACGTTTCTCTTACCCTTTCAAAGTTATGTGCGCCATAATTAAATCCGATTATTGGCTGCATGCCCTGTAGCAGTCCTATCATCGGCATAAAAGAAAACATAAGCATGCGGTTAAAGATACCATAAATTGCAATAGAGACGTCACCCCCATACAATGCCAGGATATTATTCACAACAACCACTATAGCACTTGTGGAAGAGTTACGTGCAAAGGGAGAGGCCCCTATTGCAACCATTTCTTTGATTATGCTCTTATCCGGTCTCATAAAGCCAGTATGGAATTGCAGGCTGCTTTTACCCGACAGGAAATAATGTACCAGAAATATTGTTGTGGCAAACTGGGAGATAACAGTTGCAGCCGCAGCCCCCCTGATACCCATATCAAGACCAAATATCAGGATGGGATCAAGTAATATGTTAAGGCCGGCTCCTATAAGCATAGTATACATAGCTACTTTGGCATTGCCTTCAGACCTCACCACATTATTGATAGCCTGGGCAAATGTGATTAAAGGAGTACCATAAAGTATAATTTGTAAATAGTCCCTGGCAAAGGGTAATATCGTCGGTGTTGCTCCAAAGGCTTTGAGAATGGGCACAATAAAAAAAGACCCAAAGATAAAAACCAGAAATCCCAGTGAGAGAGACAGGCCGACCATATTACCAAAGGTACGTTCCGCACCTTCCAGATCATCGCCACCCAGCCTGCGAGAAATTATGGAAGAACCACCCAGACCGATTGCCAGGGCAACAGCCATTGCTATCATTATTACAGGAAAACTGACAGCAATACCACCAATACCCTGAACACTTTCTACTCCAAGGGCACGACCGACAAAAATAGTATCCACTATATTGTACAGTCCCATAACAACCATACCCACAGTGGCAGGGGCTGAAAGTCTGAAGAGGAGTTTGCCGACACTTTCCGCCCCTAGGGCACGGCTCTGCTCCTTCACTTACACGCCCTCACACAATTGGAAATGGCCCTCTCCAGCAAATTTCTGAAGAGGGTTTTTTCCTCTTCTGAAAAGCCAGCAAGCATACTTTCACTTCTTTTTTGCGAAAGCTGGCGGATAAAACGATGCATACGATGACCTTCCTCTGTAAGGTTTACCACCAATGCACGCCGATCTTTTGGATCTGGGGCCCTCTGCACATAACCTGCATCCTCAAGTCTTTTCAATGCCCTTGTGACAGTGGCCCGGTTGACCATCAGCATGCGGGATAATTGCTCCGGACGAATACCTTCAACGTGGTACAGAGCAAGCAAAAACCTGAATTGACCGCCTCCAATCCCATATATTTCCAGTTCCTGCGAAAGGTAACGCAGATTATGTCGGTGAAGGCAGGCAATCATTGCCCAAAAACTGTGCACGTGCTCGTCCTCATTCATAGCCGGTGGATGAAATTGGAGTTATTTAGTTGTTGCGTATGCAACTAATATTTACAAATATTTATCAACCGGGAAAACCTCACACAAACCATGCCAAAAACTGCTGTGGGAGGCACCTTCGAATACCTCCATGATGGTCATCGTAAACTTCTTCGCAGGGCTTTTGAAATCGCGGCGGGAGATTTACTTGACATCGGCCTAACATCCGACTCGATGGCAGAGAAAAAAGACAGGAAAATACCCTCCTATGCCACCCGTCTCAACCAGCTTGAAAATTATATTGCCAGCCTTAACATTCCTGATAAAAATTACCAGATCGAAAAACTGGAAGATCCTTTTGGCACCACCGTCAGTGGTGACTACAGATATATTGTGGTTTCCCCGGAAACTTGCGATGTTGCTGAAAAAATAAACAAACTCCGCAGGGAGGATGGAAGAGAGCAACTTGAAATTGTCAAAATTGACTATGTCATGGCAGAGGATGAAAAACCCATATCATCAACCCGGATATCAAATGGCGAAATAGATATACATGGCCACCTGAGAGGAAAGTTTTAAAGGAAAAATACCATATTTTCCTGCATGGGACGAGAATTTACAGACAGAGATATGGACATTTTTAACAAACTTGCCCCCGAAGCCGGCGGAAACAATATTTCACAGATGGGACATCCCTATCCATTTATCCTCAGGCCGATTTCCCATCGTTTTGCCGAATCAGGAGAAGATTTCCGCAATCGTCTGGAAAAACTGGACCGGGAAGATATGGAATACCTGGCAAACCTTGCAATTGAGGGAAAAGAGGATGTCAGGGGACTTGAAGATGAGGACATGGATTCTTTTTTCAGCGTTCTTGAGAAATTTTCACCCAGAAAACTGGAAGAACTCAAGGATAAATTGGGGATGATCTGAGTTGCCCCTACTTTTCGGAACTGCCGGCACACCCCTTAGTGCTAAAGGCAAGGGAAGTCAAGGAGGCATCCGACGGGTAAAAGAACTGGGACTGGGTTGTATGGAACTGGAGTTTGTGCGGGGAGTGCGTATGAAAGAACCCACTGCGGAAAAAATAGCAGATACAGCCCGCAAAACCGGGATTTTCCTGAGTGTACATGCACCCTACTACATAAATCTGAATTCAAAAGAAGAAGAAAAAATCCAAGCCAGCATTAAACGCATCTATGACTCTGCCTATATAGGCAATATCTGCGGAGCCAGCTCAATAGTCTTTCACCCAGCCTACTATCATAAACAAAATGGGAACGCCGTTTTTTCAAAAGTTGAGACCCTGTTGGAAGAACTTGCAGGCCAACTGGAAGATGAAGGGATCAATGCGACCCTGCGTCCGGAAACCACGGGTAAGCCCAGCCAGTTTGGCAATCTGGAAGAAACCCTTGCCCTTTCAGCAGGTATTGAAGGTGTCCTGCCCTGCATCGATTTTGCCCATTTACACGCCCGTTCAAAAGGTGAGGAAAACAGCTATGCAGAATTCAGTGCAGTACTGGAAAAGGTCGAGGAATACCTGGGCAAGGAAGGCCTCAAAAATATGCACATGCATATTTCAGGAATCGAGTATACCAACAAAGGAGAAAAGAATCATCTTGTGCTCGAGGAATCAGACCTGAAATTTTCAGAACTCATGCAGGCATTGAAAGACTTCGGGGTGCAAGGGCTTGTAATTTGTGAGAGTCCAAATCTAGAAGAGGACGCACTGCTGCTGCAGAAGACCTATGAGAATAAGTAAAGATCAAGTAAGACTTTTATTTATTATAATTTGCGCAGACCTCGAAGAAATTCATGAATAACTCTTGTCCTTTGTCTGTATGTGCAACCTCAGGGTGCCACTGAATACCGTACAGCGGTTTGTCCGGATGTTTCATCGCTTCGATAGCGCATATATCAGAGTGGGCAAGTTTTAGAAAACCTGTTGGCAACTCTGTAACCTCATCCCCATGTGAAGCCCAGGTAGAAATGCGGGGACCAAGGCCCTTGAGAATATCATCCTCCTCCATAACTTCTACGTCAACGGCAGCATATCCTCCATGGCTGCCGGCTCCTGTAGACCCTCCATAGGCATGTGCGATGAGCTGGTGACCCAGGCATATACCCAGAATGGGAATATCCAGTTCTTTTGCGTATTCCTCACATAGACCTCCTCTTTCCAGAGAAGGGCCGCCACTAAAGATTAATCCATCCGGTTTTTCGGCAAGGATCTCCTCAACCGGAGTTGTGTTGGGAACAATACTTGTATCCATATCAAGATCCCTTACGGTCCTGTGAATAAGATGACAGAATTGCCCGTGATTATTGATTACAAGGATTCTCAACTCTTCCATATCTGCCAGAAGGAGAACTGCATATATAAGCTTATTCCGGTGAAATATTAACTTTCTTTATATAAGCAAAAGCTTATAGAAAATAAAAGGGAAAATTATAAATAGAGTTGAGTGATACCATGTCACATACTAACATGATATTCAGAGAGGGGTAATATGCCAGAGATAGGAAAACAAATTCGAATTGAAAGAATAATGGACAGAGACAGCAGGAATATGGTTATCATACCTATGGACCACGGAATCACAGATGGACCAATAAAGGGACTGATCAACATAGCAGATTCCATAAATAGTGTTGCTGAAGGGGGAGCCAATGCAGTACTTATGCAAAAAGGCATGATCCTCCATGGTCATAGAGGATATGGTCATGATGTAGGACTCATACTCCATATGAGTGCATCAACTTCACTGGGACCCGATCCCAATGACAAAGTGCTTGTCTGTACCGTAGAGGAAGCATCCCGCATGGGAGCAGATGCCGTATCCGTACACATCAATGTGGGATCGGAAACCGAATCCGAACAACTTAAGATACTGGGTCACATAGGTAGAGAGTGTGACTACTGGGGCATACCCCTGATTGCTATGATGTACCCCCGGGGCAGAAAGGTCACAAACCCGAGGGATCCTCAGATGGTAGCCCACGCTGCCCGTGTAGGAGCTGAACTTGGAGCTGATGTGATCAAGACCGTCTACACCGGAGATATTGAAAGTTTCTCCAAGGTAGTAGAAGGTTGCCCTGTACCCGTAGTAATTGCAGGTGGACCAAAGACTAACACAGACAGGGAATTTCTGGAAATGATCCGTGAAGCAATGGATGCTGGTGCCCGTGGTGTTGCCATTGGCAGGAATGTGTTCCAGCACCCAAGCCCCACCCGGATGACCCAGGCAATCACAGAGATCGCACACCGGAATAAAACTGTGGATGAAGCCCTCAAGCAATTTCAGTGAGGATACAAAATGAAAAAGCAGGTATGGATACGTGCCGATGAAGGCGACTGGGAAGATAAGAAAGAACGTATAACAGGTGGCCTGGAATCAGGTGCCGACTGTGTTCTGGTAGAGGCAGAAGATGTAGAGAAAGCAAAAGAACTTGGAGACATCAAAATTGCTGCATTTACCGATAATGCGGATACTGTCGCAGACATAATAGTTATCGGTCGCGGAGGAGAAGGTGACGGGACACTTCCATTACCTGTGGACATGAGCAACTCCCGGGATTTTGAACAGCTGGCAACATTGAGACGCCAGAAAAAAAGTATCGCTGCCCTTGTAGTAATCCAGGACAAGAAATATGAGAAATTTGCCGCTGCAATTGGGACTGAATGTGATTACCTGATAGCTATCGGCACAGACTGGAAAGTCATCCCTCTGGAAAACCTCATAGCACAACTCCAGGAAAAAGAAGTGAAAATAATATCCGGTGTCAGAGACACCGATGAGGCAAAACTTGCCCTGGAGACCATGGAGCATGGGTCAGATGGCGTCCTGCTGGACACCTCAAATCCCGACACCCTGAAAAAAACAGTAAAACTTGCAGAAGAAGCAGGTGTAGAGGGTGTAGATCTTGTACCTGCCACCATCACCAAGATAGAGCCTGTCGGAATGGGCGACAGGGTTTGCGTGGATACCTGTAACCTGATGGAAAGGGGGGAAGGAATGCTTGTGGGTTCCCAATCATCCGGCATGTTCCTTGTGCATTCTGAATCCGAAGAAAGTCCCTATGTAGCATCCAGACCATTCAGGGTAAATGCCGGAGCAGTTCATGCTTACGTTAAGGTAGGAGATAAGACAAGATACCTGTCCGAGCTGGAAGCAGGCGACGAAATAACTATTGTCAA
>JBMCCK010000018.1:0-9230 GCA_048619255.1 Methanohalophilus sp.
GCATTGGTTCCCGGCGGTAAAGCAAACCCGGGTCCTCCACTGGGTCCGGCTCTCGGGCCATTGGGTGTGAACATAAAGGAAGTTGTTGACACTATAAATGAAAAGACCAGTGATTACAATGGAATGCAGGTTCCTGTAAAGGTTATTGTGGGCGATGATAAAAGTGTGGAGGTCGAAGTAGGTACTCCTCCAACAGCCGCTCTTGTCCTTCAGGAAGCCGGTATAGGCAAAGGTGCAGGTGAAGAAGGTAGCAGTGAAATTGTAGGAAATCTCAGTATCACTCAGCTTGCCAAAATAGCCCGTATGAAAAAGGACGACCTTCTTTCCTATGAAATAAAATCAGGCATCAAGGAAGTTCTCGGTACATGTGTGCCAATGGGAGTCACCGGTGAAGGAATGGATCCCCGGGATTGCCAGAAGGCAATTGATGAAGGTAAATTTGATGAGGCACTTGCCTCTGAAGCATGGTAACCCATGCTTTTCATTTGACCGATAGGTTTAAAAATAATTGTCCTATATTGGTGAGCCCGTATAGATGACAATAGATCGTTCCGTAGGAGGCCTTTGTGGCTGATGATCACTACGGGAGGTATAGTATGGTAGAAGAATCTATATTAAACACAGTCGAAAGGTTATTTGAGGAATCCCCACAGCGCAATTTTGCGGAAAGTGTGGATCTTGCCATCAATTTAAAAAACCTTGACATGAGCCAGCCCAAATATCGTGTAGATGAAGAAATTTATCTGCCCAATGGCCTTGGCAAGGACCTTAAGATCGCTGTTTTTGCAAAGGGTGAAGTAGGCCTTCAGGCAAAGGAAGCGGGCAGTGACTATGTTTTCACCGAGGAAGATATTAATGACCTCGCAGATGACAAAAGTCGCGCACGTTCTATTGCTAATGAATGTGATTTCTTCATTGCCGAAGTGCAGTACATGCCACTTATCGGTAAAACCCTTGGTGCAATTCTCGGTCCCAGAGGTAAGATGCCTGTCCCACTTACGCCAGATAAAAACGTGGCGGACATGATAAAATCCTCTAAGAATTCTATTCGCATTCGTTCCAAGGATAAACTCACTTTCCATGTTGCTGTGGGAAGAAGGGACATGGATGCAGAAAGAATTGCAGAGAACATTGAAAGCATTGTGAACAGGGTTGAGTCTGTACTTGATAAAGGAAAACAGAATCTCAAGTCTATATATGTTACAACCACAATGGGCAAGTCTTTGAGGGTGGTATGATGGAAGAAGAGCTTCACCACAGTGAACATATCCCTCAATGGAAAAAACAGGAAATAGAGGATATAAAGGCTCTCATAGAAAAATATCCATTGTTTGGTATTGTAGGTGTGGGAGGTATCCCGGCCAAGCAACTGCAAGCTATGAGACGTGAACTGAAAGATGTGGCAGTCCTCAAAGTATGCAGGAACACTCTTGTCAACAGGGCACTGGAAAGCTCCTCTAAAGATTGTTCTGAAATGATTGATTATCTTAATCAACAGTGTGCACTAATTTTCACCAATGAGAATCCTTTCAAACTCTATAAGTTGCTTGAGAAGAGCAAGACCCCTTCGCCAATAAAGGCAGGCGCTATTGCTCCACAGGATATAAAGGTGGAAAAAGGTCCAACCAGTTTCCCGCCGGGTCCCATTCTCGGAGACCTCCAGAGTGCTGGAATCCCGGCATCCATCGATGGCGGTAAAGTTGTAGTCAGCGAAAACAAGGTTGTTACAGAAGAGGGTAATGTAGTATCCCAGAACCTTGCTTCAATGCTTGCAAGGCTTGAGATATTCCCTATAGAAGTGGGACTCGACCTTCATGCAGTTTTCGAAGACGGTTCTATCTTTACTCCCGATGTACTGGCAATTGACAATGATAAATACTTCTCCGATATTGCCGCAGCGTCCAGACAAGCTTTCAATCTGGCAGTCAATGTAGCATACCCAACAACCGCTACAATCAGCACTTTGATCTCCAAGGCATCTTCCGAAGCAATGAACCTTGGTATCAATGCAACAGTACTGGAACCAGAGATCATGGATTCCCTGCTTGGAAAAGCACATTCCCAGATGATTTCACTTGCATCTGCTGTATCTGCAAACAATGAAGATGCAGTGGACGAGGATCTCAAATCTGTTCTGGGTGCAGCAGCACAAAGTGTAGCTGCAACAGTTGAGGAACAGCCTGCTGAAGAAGCAGCTGAGGAAGAAGTAGAAGAGGAAGAAGAGGATGCAGAAGAGGGCGGCATGGCCGGTCTTGGAGCACTTTTCGGATGAGATTTAAGATTAATTACAGGTGATTCACAATGGAATATATATATGCAGCACTTTTACTCCACAACGCTGGAAAAGATGTTACTGAAGATGCAGTAAAAGCTGTCCTTGAGGCAGCAGGTACCGATGTAGACGAAGCACGTGCAAAAGCTCTTATTGCAGCTCTTGAAGATGTAGATATCGAAGAAGCTATGAGCACCGCAGCAGTTGCAGCAGCACCAGCAGCGGCACCAGCAGCAGCACCTGCTGAAGCTACAGAAGAGGCAGCTGAGGCTGAAGAAGAAGAGGAAGAAGACGAAGCAGAAGAGAGCGGCATGGCCGGTCTTGGTGCACTCTTTGGATAATTTCCTCATTTTGTCCGCTACGGCGGACACCTTTTCCTTTTTTAAAATAAACAGTCGATTTTATCTGTATTGACCAACAAGGTTGTGGTCAATGTCCAGTTTCTCAATTGTATCTACTCTGCGTGCTATATGGCAAATGAAAATACGTAGGCGTCCCTATGTTCTGTCACACGGTGTAACTTCCCGTTGCAATATGCAATGTCCTTTCTGTGAATACTGGCAGGAAGAAAAACCGGAGATGACATTTGAAGAAATTGTTCAAATGCTTGACGAGGCTGCAGATTTTGGTATAGGTGTCTACAACGCCTGGACAACAGAACCCTTGCTTCGAGAGGACCTTCCCGCTATTCTGGAACATGCTCACTCAAAAGGCATAATGACTTCTCTGGTAACCAACGGTCTGCTTCTGGAAAAACGCTTGCCGGATCTTTCAAACCTTGATTTCCTTTCTATTTCGGTAGACGGACTGGAAAGTTACAGGGAGATAAGGGGCATCGATATATCCCGCATCCTTCCCGGGATCAAGAAAAGTGTTGAAATAATGGAACGTCCTGTTCTGTTGAATTGTGTTATAAGCTCTAAAAACGTGGATGAACTCACCGATCTTGTGTATTTTGCAGCAGAGATTGGTGCCAGGATATCTTTTGAACCTTTATATGAATTTGAAAATATCAAGGATGATGTATGGGAGAACATGGGGGTTAAAGACCGTGAGGCATATTGCAGATCTCTGGATTCACTGATAGAGATGAAATCACAGGGCTATCCGATTATTAATTCCCTCGCCTATCTCAAAATGGTACGTAACAGAAAACCGTCTTTCAAATGCCATGCTCCTGATATTATACTGAATGTGGGTTGTGATGGTATGGTGGAAACATGCAGGGTACATCGCCAACCCCTTGCTGATATCAGGCAGGGCGTGGAAAATGCCTGGGGGGCAAGTAAAGACACCATGGCAAAAACTGTGAATGAATGCGATAAATGTCTTTTCTTCGGTTATGCTGAAAACAGCTTACTGTATGATTACAATCTGGAGGCATTGCGTCATTACGAATGGATGTGATCATTTTTCTATCTGGATTTTCGGATGGTCTGTAATATCCAGTCTTTGAGCAGCATTTCCACCATTGACAGCTATTTCCAGAAAGTCGTGGCTGCCTGTAAGGATCAGCAATTCATTCTTTTGTACTTTGCCATATGTCGGGGAATAAAATGCTACATTTCCCTGCACGAGTAACTTTTCTGCGGGTTTGGCAAAAGCTTCCAGCATCTTTGACGGAATATTTGTGATCACATTTCCAAAGCTGTCGATGTATAGGACTTTTCCATAAAGTTTGTCCACAGTTGCGTTGGCTTCTCCGAAACTAAGTTTTTTAAAGGATTCTATGGGTTGGCCTATGTCCTCTACCTTATAGCCAGATGCAAGCAAACCGGCTGTGGGGGCGAATATATCCCTGCCATGGAAAGTATTGGATACCTTGCCCAGCATGGCTTTTTTTCCAATCTCGAAAACCTCAATATCGCCCATACTTTGGGCAGCAGGGATAAGCAGTCCGTTATCCGGTCCAACAAAGTAATGATTTGCTGCACGTACAATAATGGCTTTTCTGCTGGTACCCACTCCTGGGTCCACCACTGCCAGATGGATTGTACCGGCCGGGAAAAGATGTGTGGTGGTGTAAAGGGCAAAAGCTGCAGATAATATGTCTCCCTGTTTTATATCATGTGTCAGATCGATGAATGTCGGACCTTCGCACATGTCCAGGATAACCGCTTTCATACAGGCAGGATAGAGATCTTTGAAATCTGTTGTAAGGGTGATTATTTTCATTACATTTTGTTTTGAAAGGGAACTTATATGGATGTTGCCAGTGGTCTTTTTTTAAAAGGTTTATATACTAATTCGCCTATGTATCATCAATAAGCCGATGCTATTTAGTAAATCTTCATAAGATTGGAGGTATTATTATGGAAAGTTCTCAACTATTCTTGATTTTATTGGCAGTCTACTTAGCTGGACTGATCGGTATAGGCTGGTATTTTACCAAAAGACAAAACACAGTAACTGATTTCTGGCTTGCCGGCAGACGTATCGGGACGGTCGGTGTAGGATTCTCCTCAGCAGCGTCCTGGTTGACGGCAGGAGGCATTCTTGCAGTTATTGCATTTTTTATGCTGCAGGGAATGGGTTCAATATGGGGATTCGTGGCTCCCAATATTCTTGCTCTTCTGATAATTGCCATCTTTGTAAAGAAGATCAAGAATCTGCCCGCAATAACTCAGGCAGAATTACTTGAGCAACGTTACAGTTCAGCAATCAGGGCGCCTATCGGTATTCTAATAACCATCATAATGATTCTTTTTGCAGTGGCTGATATCAAAGGTTTTGCTCTGGTGCTTGAGACATTCTATGGGTTTGATCCATTGTATGCAGCCCTGATTGTTGCTCTGGCAGTCTCTGTTTATGTGACTTTGGGAGGTCTCAGTGCGGTTGTCTGGACTGATGTGGTGCAGTTCCTTTTCCTCTCCGTATTCACGATAGTTATTGCAATTGTTGCTGTAGGAGCAGCTACGGGTGGTGCTGCCGATGCCCCTGCCAACGCAGGCGAGCTGTTTTCCAATGTCTCTTCTGGCTGGTGGAACCCTCTGTCCATTGGAATTCCGATGGTATTGATATTTTTATTTGCAATAGTTCCCGGTTGGATCACCGAGCAGGATCCCTGGCAGAAAGTGTGGGCTGCACGTGATTCCAAATCCGCACGTAATGGGCTGCTTCTGGGTTCCCTCCTGATAACAATTGTATTTGCAGGTTGTGCGGTAATTGCTATTGCCCTGAGTTCCATTTACCCGGAAATACCGGCTGCAGGTTTCCCAATGGGAATGGCCCAGGCAGAACCGGCATTGCTTGTTTTTGTGCTTGAAAATTTTTCCCCGTTCATTGTTGCCCTCAGTGCGATTGGTCTGGCTGCTGCTGCTATGTCATGCACGGATACCTTTGCAACTTCAGGTGCATCCTGTGTGTCCCGTGATATCTACCAGCGTTTCATTAAACCGGATGCCACCATGAAACAGATGCTCGCGGTCAACAGGCTCAGTGTACTTTTCATAGTCCTTGCAGCGACTGTGGGTTCGTTCTTCATAACCAGTATCCTTGAGGCTATCCATATAGCCACATACATTGCCAGTGCTTCCTATTTCTTCCCCCTGATGGGAGGTCTTTACTGGAAGCGTGCTACCAAGGAAGGTGCCATGGCAGGTCTTATTGTGGGTGCAGTAGTCCAGATCAGCCTGATCGTGTATGATATTTACATGACAGCTCCAATGGAGACTGCATATCTCCAGACGGTTCACCCGGTCCTGATGAACCACGGTGTCATTGCTGGTATGGGACTTAGCGCAGTTGCCTTTTTCGGAGTGTCTCTTTTAACAAAACCATCAAGTGCTGTCAACCTTGCTCCTTTCTTCAAGGAAGAGGCAAAGAACCTGGCAGCTGAAGCAGCAGTTGCAGTTGAGAAAGATGATCCCAAATTCCAGAAATTCCTCAAAAGAATCGATGAGCAACTTACCGGTGAAAGAGCACATCTGCATGTGCGGCTGGAAAGTTCGGCTTCTGTGAACTGGCACAGGTTTGTTGAAGCCCTGCGATCTTCCTATGCTGCCTGGGTAACTCCTACCGGAGTGGATTCAGTATACCGTCTTGTGCAGGCGGATATGCTCTCCTGTGTATCCATAACGCGTGGTACCACCGATAAAGAGATCTGGTTTGCCTCGGAACCTCCTGCATCGGAAATGGGTGACCAGAAGAAGGAACTCTATGTAGCCTATAATGAGGTTGCTGCAGCCCTTGAAAGCATGGGTGTTTTCCTTACGGTAGTCGAAGAATGAGTGAAGGGGCAAACCCTTCCTTTCTCGTACACCGATAACTTTTTTAAATAATCAATCGGTGGATAGTATAATGCGAAAACAAGTGGTAGTCTTATTTCTGATACTCATTTCAGCTATCTATCTTAGTGGTTGTATTGATGACATTATACCTGTGGATGATACTGCTGAAACAACCAATGTATCGGAGTATACACTGGATCCGTTCATTGCCAATGATTCATGTGAGTGTGGAATTAATACGACTACATTCTACCTTTTCCCCGATTCGCCTGTAAAAGCTGTTTATGCACTTGAGAATGCAGATCGTCTTGAGGTAGTTCCCCTGGAAGATATTACAAATACAGGTTCGGATGTACTTTCAAATATTGTGACTGTGGCCAGACCGGGTGGAAATAATAGCAATCCAGCTGCAACAGTCAGACAGATGTCTTCCTCAGAGCCAACGAATTCGATAGATTATACCCTTTCTGAAGAATCCGAATCCGGGCAGACCAAACAGGTAATTTCTTTCAATCAGAGTCTTACGGGGTTTGTGGCCTATACAATGGAAGTGCCTATGGGACAGGATTTCATGTATGTGCCATCACACCTCTCCACTGTCAGGGTGGTTCTTCCAGAAGGGTATACAACAGGTAACCAGTTTATCGGGAAGGTCGAACCAGAACCAGATTCCAGGTATGTAGATGGACAGGACAGGGAAGTACTTGTCTGGGATAACCTGCGTCAGGATACTTCTACGTCACTATCTTCTCTTGCAAAAGACTTCTTGCCTTCCGATGATGAAGAAGAAGAAGAAGAAATTAAGTTTAAGACCCTCTATCTCAAATTCTATTCAGAGGATGCGCCCCGTAACCTGCTGATCGGTACATCAATACTTGGGACAGGCGTGCTTCTGGTCATCGGAAATTTCCTGCGCAATCGTAGAAAACTGAATGAAACGATCCGGATGGCAGAAGAAGACTGGAAAAAGGATAAAAAACGTTGATCATCATATCACAAATTGCATTCCATCGTAGCCCATTGGGAATTCCTGTGCTGCGATGGAATGAGGTTTGAAAAAGTGGCTTATGTGGGTAAAAACGACCTCTTTTGCCTTTATTTTTTGGGCAAGTTCCAGTGCATCCTTTGCATCCATATGTTTTTTGATATGCAATACATCTGAATCCGGTACAATCGCATCGGCAATTAAAAGGTCAGGACTGTTAATCATTTCAAGACTTTTTTGCGGGATTTCCTTTTCGCAATCTCCCGTGAAAACCACTTTTTTACCATTTTCTTCTATAAGTACACCTACCGGATTGCTCACCGGCCGGTGTTTGACTTCAAAAAGAGTAATCCGAAGCCCTATAATTTCAAAGGTTTCATTGATTTTTACGTCGTTTCTTCTGGGTTTCAAAAAGGCCAGATACTCTAGAATGTAGTCAAGGGTTTCAGCAAGGCCATATACGTCTACCTTTCTTTGCACCCTGTGGAATTCTCCAAAACCGGTAAAATGATCATAATGGCCGTGAGTCCATATAACTCCGTCCACATGCTTTATATTGTGCTCAAGTAATTGCTGGCGCAGGTCGGGCCCGGTGTCCAGCAAAATTGTACCTTTCCCGGATTCTACAAGAATAGAACATCTGAGACGATTGCTTTTCCCTCCCCTTTGTCCATCCTGGCAGGTTAGGCAGTTACAACCGATGATCGGTGTGCCGGGAGCATCTCCTGTGCCCAACAATGTCACTTTCACTTAAGACACCCTGTCATACTGCTGGAGGTATTTCTCGGATTTTATATGTGAACGATTGTTGAATGATTCCACAGCATTAAGAAGGTCCTTGTTATTGAGTTCTCGCCGCTCCTCTAGCAGGGCATCCAGAACACCCTCCCGGATAACCACTCTCAGGTCGGATCCGGTATATCCTTCTGTAATTTCGGCAATTGATGCAGTGTCAAAATTTCCCTTGATATGTCTTGTGACAATGTCAAGAATCTTTTTCCTCATGTCATAATCCGGAAGGGGGAATTCAAGTATTTCATCAAATCGCCTCCATGCAGCTGAATCCAGCATGTGAGGATGGTTGGTAGCAGCGATCAAAAGTACTCCATCCCTTGTGAGACTTATTTCATCGATTGCCTTGAGGAGTGTGTTGACAGCTCTTTTTAGGGCCGCATGTTCATCCGAGGTCCGGGTTTTTGCAATAAAATCGAATTCATCCACAAAAAGAATGCAGGGATTGAGTTTTTTTGCCAGTTCAAATACCCTGTCAATGTTCTTTGCGGTTTCACCAAGATACTGGTCGGTAATCATGGATAATTTTACTTCAACAAAAGGAATGGATAACATTTCGGATAGTGCTCTTGCAACCGATGTTTTCCCGGTACCCGGAGGTCCGACCAGCAATACCTTGCCCACATCGTACAGCCCTATTTCCTTCAGGTAATCCCGAAACTTGATGGCTTTGATTATTTTATCAACTTCGGATTCCTGTCTTTTTGTGAGGATTAGTTCGGACATCCCCTGCTGTATGTCTTCCGGGGCCAGGAGCTGTGCCAGTTTGAGCATATCTTCCCCGCCTTCTTCTTCCATTACCTCGGCTTTGAGGGATTCTATCCATTCCCTGTCAACTTCCTTGGGTTTGGTGCTGTCCCGTGCTTTACTGTAGCTGACTCCTTCTTTTTCAGATTTCTCAAAGTAATAGGCCAGTGCAGGGTTTTCTTCGATACGCCTGGCGGTGTCCTGT
>JBMCCK010000019.1:0-9189 GCA_048619255.1 Methanohalophilus sp.
CCGACCCTTTTGCAGGGACCACACCATTCCGCCCAGCAGTCCACTACAACAAGTGGATAACGGCTTACGAAGTCCTCAAAATCGGCATCTGATACTATCATGGCTTCTGCAGGCCAGTTGGCTTTTTCGAGATCTGTCCTTATCTCTTCCATTCTCCTCTTCCTTATTTCTTCGAGTTCGTCCATGCTTCCCCTCGCATTATTTAGATATTTCATAAGCTATATCTGTGATTCTGATCAATTACCAATTAGCTATGTATTGCATACATTTAAAGGTTTGTATAGTTATTCACAAATAGTGCACAACCACAAATGCCCGTCCTGGAGGGGTTTCCATTACAAAAGCAGATAGTGAAAAATCAAGCAACCGCACAATATTCGATCAGAAATGTATAACCTGTGGCACTTGGATGGACAGGATAGAGAATAAAAATAAAAACGCTGCCACAACAGTAACGTATTCCTGTCCGGAATGCGGGCTGTCCTATACCGTGGATGAATGATTTGATGTGGGAAATTAATCAACTGCTCAATCTTGACCCTTATGATTTTGAAAGGCTCGTAGCTCATCTTTTTGAAAAAATGGGCTATAATACCCTGTCGACACAACAGAGCAGGGACGGGGGCGTAGATATTGAAATATCTATTGATAATTTTGGTCTTTCCCACCGGTGGCTTGTCCAGGCCAAACGTTATTCTGGCCCTGTCGGAGTCAGGGAAGTGCGTGAATATGGCAGCCTGTCCTACAGGGAAGATGTGGATGGAGTAATTATTGTTACTACTTCCAGTTTTACCGGTGAAGGAAGAAAGGAAGGGGCAAAACACAATCTCAAGCTGATAGAAGGCCCACTGCTTACTGAGATGCTTAATCATTATTGTCCCGATGAAGGAGAGAGTTTCCACCGGAATAGATGGGGAGTTGATGTACTTGAAACCGGGGAGGAAGTGTTTGGAAGACATAGCGCAACAATTGAAGGGGACAAAATATGGCTGGTACTCACAAAGAAACATATTTATTTTGAAAAAGTAACTGCCACCCTTTTCTCAAAGAAAAAAGAACTTATCAGGAGAATAGATGCAAGTTCTATTATAGGTTTAAAACAGGCTGCAAACTCGCTTTATATAGTAATCGATGAGAAACATCCTGAGGTACTGGCCCTTTCAATCAAGGAGCCGAAAAGTTTTGCAGAGAATCTCGAATTGTTTCGTCCTTCTTTTCTGAGGGGTGAAACCCTCCTGAAATTTGAAAAGGAAAAAAAGGGGTTTCTTGTACTTACCAACCGCAGATTCCTCATTATGGATAAAGGTAACATTGAAACTATCAGGTTGAAGGATATTGCAGGGGCAGAGATAGAGAAACAGGGTATTTTACACAGGGATAAACTTGCAATCCTTGAATCAAAGGAAAGTATTACCAGGCACATATATGATGTGGAAAACGCCTCAGACTGGAGGGAGGCAATCCTGAAAGGCCTGGGTAAAAAATGAATGTTATTCAAGTTGTTTTAAATAGCGCTGGTTCTTGATGACCCTTGTAATCAATGTGGCCACAAAAGCAATAGCAAGACCAAGCAATATAACAAGTACCAGATTCCCTTCTTCGGCATACTGGAGAAGGTATTTAAAGAGCAGGGCAGTCAGGGCAATCCCTGCTATTATGATATAGCCCACATTGATGTTATAGAGTTTTTCTAACAGACTCATAGTCACCCTTGGGATCCTTTTGCAATAAATACTTTCCTTTATTTTGACACAGCGGCATCTTTTATCAAAATACACGTATTTTTGTCAACTGGGGCTTCATCCCAGGTCTCTATGGGGGCCCAGGTCACAACCTGTGCACGGCAGGCACATTGTCCTGAAAAGCCTTGTATCAAGTCCGGCCTGATCCAGTTCTTCTCTCAGGAAACGGGTGAGTTTGAGGATACGTTCCTTTGAAGGCCTCTCGATATTAACCTCTCCCTTTCTCAGGGGATGGCTTGCTGCAGGCCTGAGGATAGGAACCACCTCTCTTCGTACAAGTTCCTTTATTCCCTGCATTACAGTTTCATCATTTTCTCCCAGACCGATTATGAAATTAGAACAAACCCTGTTCTTGCCAAACATCCGGACAGCTTCGGAAAGGGAGTCCAGTATAAAATCAAGGTCCTGTTCGCCACACAGCTCGCTGTAAAGCCGGCGGTCCATGGTCTCGATATTATATTTTATCTCATCTGCGCCGGCCTCTTTTAGCAGTTTGTTGGAATTGATTGTGGGATATACCGAAACGCCTATGGGTACATTGTATTTTTTGCACTTCCTGACAACCTCAACAGCTCTTTCAACTTCTTTTTCAACGGTCTCATCAACCCCTGCAGTGATGGATATGGCTTTCATTTTTCCCGTATCATGTGCTTTTTCTATCATTTCCAGCACTTCTTCCACGGATTTGACCCTGCCGTTGAGTTTTGGGACCGGGCAGAATTTACAGTCAAAGATACAGGTCTCGGTTATATTGATATACGCCTGCTCGGGACAGTGGAGAAGTTCTTCTTCAATTTGTCCGCAGGTAAGGAGTTTATTACCTTTGTAGATACAGATATTTCCATCCTTTTCAATGGCTTTTAAAGGGGATTTTGCATCTGCCCCAAGTTTCACCCGCAGCCCTCCGGAACTAAAAAAGAAACCTACTTTACCGGCACCCGGGCCTGCGCTTGAAACAATGTTTTGACCGAGTAGGTTTTCATCGATTGCCACTCTTCCTGTTGCCAGTAATTCGGCTTTGGTCTGGGCATCCATGTACTTATGGTGGGTGGTAAGATTAATTATAGTTTTCTGCCATCAGTTTATTAATAGTGCATACAAATCCTATTGTAGACAGTTTTGCGGTGGATATAATGAAGCAGGATCCTATTTGTAAAAGAGAGATTGCAGAAGACACTTCTTTCCAGAAGGAATATGATGGTGAGACCTATTATTTTTGTTCAAGTGAATGCCTGAAAACATTTAATGAGATGAAGAAAAGTGTAATACGTCTCAAACGTAGTCTTGACGAAAAAAAACGTGTTTCTTTTGGCAAACTTAACAAAGATGTTATCAAGCCGGGTATATGCACCCTCTGTGGAGCATGTGCTGCATCCTGTGAATCCATAGCAATAGAAGAAGGTAAACGTCCCAGGATTGTAGGCCCATGTACGTCCTGTGGTGTGTGTTATAACCAGTGTCCCCGTACTATGACTACAGAAGAGGAACTTGTGGGCAAACTCAGGTTTGCATACAGTGCCAAAAGCCTGCTTGACCGGCATGAGGGGCAGGATGGAGGTGCTGTTACGGCATTGTTGGCTTATGGACTGGAGGAAGGTTTGATTGATTGTGCGGTAGTAACCACCCATTCCAAGGATCAACCCTGGAAACCGGTTGCAATTATTGCTGAGGATCGTGCACAGGTGCTTGAGTCTTCTGGTAGCATGTATTCTCACAGCATGACAATGGAACAATTGATGCAGGCCATTCAGCAAGGTATGCGAAGTATCGCATTTGTGGGTCCCAGTTGCAATATAGATGCAGTCCACAAAATGCAGCGTAGTCCCTATGGTTTTTTGCACTTATTCATGAGAGCCAATGTGTTGCGTCTGGGACTATTCTGTATGGACACATTTTCGTACGAAGGCATCAGGGAATTTGTTGAAAACCATGGTATGAGACTTGCGGATATTGATGCAATGAAGATCCGCAAGGGTAAGTTCGAGTTTGAGCAGGCAGGTCAGATAAGCAGGTTTTCTCTGTCCGAATTTGATGAATACAGGTCTACCTCATGTAAGTTCTGTACCGACATGGCGGCAGAAAATTCCGATATAAGCTTTGGAGGTGTTGGCACGCCGGATGGTTACACCACGGTTCTTGCCAGGTCCAGTATTGGTTATGAGATATTCAATGAAGCTGTGGAAAATGGTTTCATAGAGGCCCGGCCCCTGCAGGATTATGAGATGGATAGGGTGCTCAATCTTGCCAGGATGAAGAAGGTACAGATGTATGGTGTAACCCGCAGGAGTAAAAAGACCTGATAAGAACATATTAATAGCATTACCCTTTGTGTAACACATACGCTATATAACGCTTACAGAGGCTTCATATTATGATTACAAAGGAACAGGTAGAACACATCGGCTGGCTTGCACGGGTCAGTATCGATGAGGACGATGCTTTTGAATTTGCATCGGAACTAAGCACGGTGCTGGATTATTTCGGACAGCTGGATGAGGTGAATACCTCGGATGTCGAACCTACATACCACGTTGCCGATGTCATTAATGTATTCAGGGAAGATAAGCCAATAGGTTCCCTGGAGCAGAATGACGTTCTTGCAAATGCTGAAGAGGTACAGGAAGGCTACATTAAAACTCCAAAGATCATCTGAGGGCCAAAAATGCTGGATGGTTTATCTGATATAAGAAATAAGATCGTTTCCTCATCGGCCGAGGAAGTTGTTACCTCCTATCTGGAAAAAATAGAAAAAAGTGATATTAATGCCTTCGCCTGTATTGCAGAAGATGCTATTGATAAGGCTAAAAAAGTTGACTCTCTGAACATTGAAGGCTCTCTTGCAGGTGTACCCATTGCAATCAAGGATAATATTTCCACCAAAGGATTATCCACAACCTGCAGTTCTGCCATCCTGGATGGTTATGTGCCACCCTATGATGCTCATGTGATCGAAAGATTGCGAAAGGCAGGTGCAGTGATAATCGGCAAATCCAACATGGATGAGTTTGGTATGGGAACTTCCACTGAAACAAGTACCTACGGTCCAACTCTTAACCCGTGGGATACAGAAAGAGTGGCCGGTGGATCCTCGGGGGGAAGTGCCGCTGCTGTAGCTGCAGGGCAGGTTCCTGTATCGCTGGGATCGGACACAGGTGGCTCGGTGCGCTGCCCGGCCGCCTTTTGTGGAACTGTGGGCCTGAAACCTACCTATGGGGCAGTTTCCAGATATGGCTTGGTTTCTTATGCCAACTCTTTAGAACAGATTGGTCCTCTGGCAAATCGTGTTGAAGATGTCGCAGCTTTGATGGACGTTATTGGAACATATGATAACCGGGATTCAACCTGTGTCAAACATAATACTGGCTATACTGATGCGCTTCAGGATGATGTGGACGGGTTAAAGATAGGAGTTCCTGCCGAATACTTCGGGGAAGGTATCGATGATAATGTACAGAAATTGGTATGGGACGCTATTGGCAAGTTTGAGGACATGGGAGCTGAGTACACAAAAGTTTCCATGCCCAACACACCCTATGCACTGGCAGCATATTATATCATAGCCATGAGTGAAGCCTCCTCCAATCTTGCCCGTTTTGATGGTACTCGCTATGGCAATCGTTCAGAAGGGGAGAACTGGCATATGATGGCTTCAAAGACCCGACAGGAAAAGTTTGGTGCAGAGGTAAAACGGCGTATCCTGCTTGGAACCTATGCTCTTTCTGCGGGCTATCACGATAAATATTATCTAAAGGCCCTCAAGGTACGCACCCTTGTAAAACAGGATTTTGAAAGAGCCTTTGAGGATGTGGATGTATTAATGGCACCTACAATGCCAACTCCCGCCTTCAAAATAGGAGAAAAAATGGATGATCCCCTTTCCCTGTATCTTTCGGATGTCAACACTGTACCGATCAATCTTGCAGGGGTACCTTCCATATCAGTGCCGTGTGGCTTTTCCGAAGGTCTGCCTGTAGGACTGCAGGTAATCGGGAACTACTTTGATGAAGCTACCATTCTCAAAGCAGCCCATTCTTTTGAGAAAAATACCGATCATCATACCAAATCGGCCGGAGAGGTGGAATAAATGGTATACGAAAACCCCGATGGTGTCATGGTGGGCCTGGAGATACATGTCCAGCTCAACAAACTTGCTACCAAGTTATTCTGTGGTTGTTCCACAGACTATCATACTTCAGAACCCAATACTCATGTATGTCCAGTATGTATGGGCTTTCCCGGTTGTCTGCCGGTGCTGAACAAAAGGGCTGTGGAGTATGCTATCAGGATCGGACTGGCCTTAAACTGTGAGATTGTGGAACAAACTCAGTTCCATCGTAAGAATTACTACTATCCAGATCTTCCAAAAGGTTTCCAGACTACCCAGTATGATTACCCGATTGTCAGTGACGGCAGGGTGGTAATTGAAGGTGAGGACGGTGAACATGTCGTTCGGATCAGGAGAGCTCATATGGAGGAAGACCCCGGGAGACTTATGCATATGGGCTCTATTGACAGGTCAAAGGGTACACTGATTGATTACAACCGTTCGGGTATGGCCCTGATTGAGATAGTTTCCGAGCCGGATATGCGCAGTCCCCGAGAAGCCAGACGTTTTCTGGACAAACTGCGCAATATTCTTGAGTATCTGGACGTCTTCGACAGTACCCTGGAAGGTTCGATGAGGGTGGATGCGAATATCTCTATTGGTGGCGGTGACCGGACCGAGGTTAAGAACATCTCTTCCCACAAAGGTGCCGAACGGGCTTTGCTCTATGAGATTATGCGCCAGAAGAATATCAAACGCCGGGGAGAAGAGGTTGTTATGGAAACACGTCACTTTGACGAGGCTCGTGGAGTCACGATTTCCATGAGGACCAAGGAAGAAGAGCACGACTACCGTTATTTCCCCGAACCCGATCTGGTACCCATGAGGGTTGGAAGCTGGGTTGAGGGTATCCTTGAAACCCTTCCCGAACTGCCGGATGCCAGGCGCAGCAGGTTCATTTCAGACTACGGAATGGTGGATACCCATGCCAAGGCGCTGACATCTGATATCAGGGTGGCGGATTTTTATGAAGAGGTTGCCTCACAGGTAGATCCTGCCTCAGCAGCGGTATGGGTTTCCGATGTCCTCAAGGGAGAGCTCAATTACCGTGATCTAACCATAGCTTCCTTTAACGTAGAGGATATGGTGAAGATCATTGAGCTGGTAGTCAGTGGCAAGATTACCGAAAAGGGAGCTGTGGAGATCATACGCAATATCCTTGATGAAGGCGGGTCCCCGATGGACATTGTGAAGGAGAAGGGTCTGCTGAAGGTAGAAGGCGATGTGGTTGATCAGGCTGTAGAGGAAGTTTTGAAAGAAAACCCTGATGCATTGGAGGATTACTTTGCAGGTAAGGAAAAATCCCTGAACTTCCTTGTGGGTCAGGTAATGAAGAAAACACGCGGCCGTGCGGATGCCCGCTCAGTACGTGAGATGATGCTGGAGGAAATCGATAAGAATTATCGATGATTCCTCCCCAAAACAATTATATGTTTTGAGGGCTATTTAGCCAGCCCGATACTATTAATTTAATTACAATCATTACAAAGGTGAGAATATGGCAAGATTCCCCGAAGCTGAGGAACGTATACTTAACAAGAAGATCTGCATGAATTGCAATGCCCGTAACGCTGTAAGGGCTGTTAAGTGCAGAAAGTGTGGTTACAAAAATCTCCGTGTAAAATCCAAGGAAGTAAAGAGAGGCTGATCTGTCTGATGCAGGTGGAAGAATACCTCAATGACATCGTGAAGAGGGACGGTTGTGTCCATCTGACACTTATAGACCCCGCCTCCCAAAAACCCGAAAGAGCGGTAGAAATTGCAAAAGCTGCCGTTGAGGGAGGCACTGATGCGATAATGATTGGAGGTTCCACCGGAGCAGTGGGCCATGTTCTTGACCTAACCCTTCAGCTGATGAAAGAACAAATCGATGTGCCTACTATTCTTTTCCCTGGCGATTCTGCAGGCGTGAGTTCATACGCCGATGCTATTTTTTTCATGAGCCTGCTTAATTCCAGGGACATCAACTATATTGTTACCAACCAGGCGATGGGTGCCCCTCTTGTACGCAAATTCGGTATTGAACCGATCCCAATGGCCTATCTGATCGTGGAACCGGGCGGTACGGTTGGATGGGTAGGGGATGCACGTTTGCTGCCCCGCACAAAACCGGAGCTTGCTGCAGCCTATGCTCTTGCAGGAACCTATTTTGGAATGCGCTATGTTTATCTCGAGGCAGGTTCGGGTGCAGATGAACCGGTTCCAGTTGAAATGGTGGGTGCTGTGAAACATGCTATCGATAAAGGACATTTGATAGTAGGTGGAGGTATCCGTGACCGTAATGCTGCAGCTGCCTGTGCAAAGGCAGGGGCGGATATGATCGTGACAGGTACCGCTGTGGAAGATGCTGGCGATGTCCGCGCAAAGATTGCTGAATTCGTTTCAGCGATCAAAAATTAAAATGGATTTCCCTTTAAAGAGGAGGGGGAATGCTTAAAGTAAAAGGTATTTCAAAAATTTACGATTCTCCCTGCGGGAAAAAACAGGTACTTAAGGATATCAATTTCACCGTATGGAATGGCAAAATACTTGGCATTACAGGTAAAAGCGGTAGTGGCAAATCTACCCTGCTTGAAATTTTACGTGGAATTGAAACCTTTGACAGTGGAACGATTGAGATTGACGGTACGGCTATAAATCCGGATATGGGACAAGCCGGTCAGCGTTTTTTGATGAGCAATAGTGCCCTTCATCTCCAGCGCAATTTCAGTCTCTGGTCTGGTAAAGCAGTTGAAAATATAATCCGCAGGCTTTATTATGCAAGGCAGGGTTACGAAGCCCTTCCGGAAAACGATCACCCCCTTTATGATGAAATGTATGAAGAGGCAATGGCCTATCTGGGTATTGTGGGTTTGAAGGAAAAAGCCCTGCATTTCTCTGGAGCATTGAGTGGAGGAGAAAAACAACGCCTCATTCTTGCCCGCCAGCTTGCATCCCGGCCATCTGTGCTGCTGCTGGATGAGCCTGTCACAATGGCAGGGCCGGATTCCAAACAGCAAATACTGGACATAATTCTCCTTCTGAAAGAAAAACTCAACATTCCCATTGTAGTAGTGTCCCATCTGCCGGAAATTTTGAGTTATCTTGCCGATGATATGCTCTACATTGATGAAGGAAAAATTGTGGCATCGGGTAGTTGCGGCGAAGTTCTGGATAAGTTCCTTCATGGGATGGCTGAAAAAAAACCTCTGGGTACTTTTTCAGAAGAGGTTTGTGTCAGGGCAGAAAATATTGCCAAGCGTTATTCCCTCTGGAGGGTAGGGGAAGTTTTGGACCTGAAGGATATCTCTCTTTCTGTTAGGAGGGGTGAGATACTGGGTTTGATAGGTCCTTCCGGAAGTG
>JBMCCK010000020.1:0-9166 GCA_048619255.1 Methanohalophilus sp.
GGATTGGTTTATCCAATTCCTCGGGCAGACCGATAATCATAATGGCATCAAAGGGGCATTTATTGACGCATATACCACAACCCACACACATCTCTTCTGAAATTATGGGTTTACCGTCTTCTCCAAAAATGATAGTTTCGTCGCCTGTCCTGACGCGGGGACAATATTTTTCACATTCGTGACTGCATCTTCTGGGCTGACATCTATCTTTATTCAGTACTGCAATTCGCATATCAAAATACCTGCCAGATAAGAGTGGATATCAGTTCAAAAGTAATGTCCATGTGACAAGGAAAAAATCAAGAACTATGAACTCTACATAAAACCAGTCTTTCATACCAAATTCCTTGGTATCAATGTTGATCTTTGGGAAAATCAAGCGCTGGGCGTAATAGGCAAGTATTGCAACAATTACAAGAATAGCATACCATTTTGAGTCCGCTCCTATTCCCAGTACGTTGAATGCTATGATACCTGCAAAAATTCCTACGAAAGCAGCAACTGCAGTCTTCACGATACCCTCAACATGAGCTGCTCTCTTTTCCTCGGGGGTCATGACCTTCGTAGCTGTGGCCACTTCTGCAGCAGAAGCCTTTTCCCCTTCAGCAGGCTTATTTTCCTTTTTTGATTTGTTCGCTTTATTTTTCAAGGGGCATCTTCTCCTGAATGAATATTATAAATGAACATACAACACAATAACCTATATAAACGTTTATTCATAGGTGTTCACCTATTACATAAATTCATTGCTGACAACATTATTGATATCCGCAAGGCAAACGGCATCATAACCCAATGAATTCAGATGACAAGCAAATCTGGAGGGACGGTGCCCCCCCGGATGATAGACAACCACAAATTCAGGATCGATATCCAGAACCATTTTTTCCAGGCCTGAAGCATCCAGGTGGTCGCTGATATTAATGGAAGGAAAACGGTGGTCCCTGCGTCCTGTAATCATGTATTTGGACATATAAAAGGGGAGGTCTTCGAGTTTACCCGGAGAAACAACATTGACTTTAGCTCTTTCATCCATTGAAACAAGTTCACCTGCATCCTCAAGCAGGTTTTGTGTAAGTTCCTGCGACTTATCATCCATACCTATTGGCCCTTCATAACCTGATTGTCTGATAAGCCTGACAACCCTTTGCGCCTTCCCAAAGGGATAAGCACCAAATGCTACATCTTGGGGGGATTCAAGAGCCGCATAAAATCCTTCCAGATCGTCCTCAAAATAACAGGAAAGGTCAGCTGGATCTCCATAATTTGCCTCGGTTATGAGTACATCGCAAGAGGGAAGATTGGAGGCATCCTTCACGTCACCTGTTGCAAGAATACGCGTCCCGTTTTCATTTTCCCACCCAAAGGCCACAGAACCATCGGTGTGATGAGTTGAATAGGTTCGGATTTTTACGCCCCTATAGTCAATCAGTCCATTTTCCCCTGTCAAGTTACCTTTAAAGTTACGACTATGCCGTACCTCCAGGGCAGTCATGGTTTTTTCCGTGCATATTGAGCACTCAGACAGCATTGCTGAACTGCCATGATGGTCGGAATGGGCATGGGTTATCAAATAAGCGTCCGGCTGCGGATACTTTGCCGCAACCCTTGTAGAATCAATAAAAAAAGAGCGCAAATTCCCTTCTTCGCTTCTGAACTTTACAGCCAGGTGGGGCTTGAAACCTCCACGGGCGTTTTTTTGCCGATACGGCATCATACCCATCCTGACCAAACGCTGCACTTGTTATACCTCAGGACAGGAGAGGATTGCAAGTTATATACCCTTTTGCGAAAAAGAGAGGAAAAAAGAAAAAGGAAGATATCAGAATAATTTCTTAAGTTCAGCACTCAGTATGTCGGCACTGGTTACACCGGTATAGCGTTTAATTTCCGAACCATCTTTTTCGATGATCAGGGTAGGTACCGCATGAATTCCATATTTACCGGCAAGGTCCGGACTCTGGTCCACATCAACTTCCTTAATATCGACCTTGTCGCCGAGTTCCTTCTCCAGATTCTCAAGAATTGGTTTCTGCATCTTGCATGGGCCACACCAGGTGGCGCTGAAATCATATAATACAACATTACTCATCCGATATCACCTTGAATATTACCAATAGATATATCTACAACAGTATCTTTGAAATGCTTTACCGTTTGTTGCGCGGTATTGCACTAACCATACAAAATCATGATGTGATACTATATAAATTTGTTGTCACATGTATCAGAATTTCGAAGTCCCATTCATACGAATATTGCTGTAATACATACATTCTTCCCTGGAAAACAGGGGCATAGGCACATCTTCATCCACCAGCCTGACCGGTGCGTTTCTCACAATTACACAGGGAACACTTTCTCCACCCTCACCCATTACAAGCTGGCAGGCAGACATAATATTATCAGCCACAGCCTTATGAGTGATATGGAGGATATTTCCAAACAGATCACTCTCTCCCCTGGCATCCTCGACCGGAATTATTCCGGAGGTACCAAGTGCCACACCCACACATCCCAGTCGCAGGGGCTGGGTGCGACTATCACCCACAATTACACCGATTTCACATCCAAATTTATCCCTGAATCCTTTCCTGATAACTGAAGCACTTTTATCGGCATCTTCAGGAAGCAGGACAACGTGGCCAGCTGGTGCATTGGAACCATCAATTCCTGCGTTGGGAGAGAGATTTCCTTTGGTTATAGTCAGTGCTGCACCGGGCACCCCCCCGAATACTTCATCACATTCCTGCAACACCAGTTCCATTTCCCGCGGATCGAGACTGTAGCGGTGGGCCAGTTTCAGTGCCTGTTGTGTGGGACTTATGTCTGAAAGATTCACTATCCTTCCTTCCGCTGTAGCAACTGCGGATTCGGCCAGCACCACCACGTCACCATTTTCCAGAGAAAGGGATTGTTCTGCAAAAGCTTTTGAAAGTACATCTACAACATTGTCCCCGGAATTTATTATGGGTGTCCTGACACCAATAAGTTGCATTGAAGAGGATTTATTCACCTTCTGCAAGATATTCCCCCATTATCTGGATGGCACAGTAGTCCCCGCACATTGAACAGGGCCCTTCCATCGGACAGAAATCCCTTGGGCGATCCGGATCAAAAGCAAGTTCCATCTGCCCTTCCCAATCAAAACAGGCGCGTCTTTTTGCAAGCAGACGATCTTTTTCTGCCATACCATATTTCATCGAGTCGCCTATATGGGCTGCTATCTTGAAAGCAACCAGACCTTCCCTCACCTGATCCGGAGTTGGCAGGGAAAGGTGCTCGGAAGGAGTTATGTAGCAAAGATAGTCAGCACCGGCACCACTTGCCATACTCGCCCCTACAGCGCCCGCTATATGATCATAACCCAGGGCAATATCAGTAGGCAGGGGGCCTGCCACAAAAAGGGGATGCGGGGATTTTGAACGATATTTCTCAACATATTCAGGAATGGAGGCTGCCGCCACATGCCCACCCATCCCTTCTATGATTACCTGTACACCGCATTCATTGGCACGTTTTGCAAGAGCTGCATTTTTTTCCATCTCCATAAGCTGGGCCGGGTCCGGCCTGTCATGGATACAGCCACTTCTCATAGTGTTACCCAAAGACAGCACCACATCCTTATCCCGGAGAATTTTCATGACTTCATCGAATTTTTCAAGAAAGGGATTTTCACAACCACTGACAAGCATGAAGACACTGGTAAATGATCCTCCTTTGGAGACCATACCCATCAGCCTGCCTGAACCCTTCACTTCTTCAAGCATTTGTTTTTCCACACAGTGCAATACAACGGAGCTGATACCTTCAGCTACCTGGGATCTGAGATAAGAAAGTATGTCAGATGAAGTGACTTTTTTCAGTCCACATTCCACAACTGCCTGATAGACAGGAACCGTGGTAAGAGGCAGGGTGGTGTTCTCAATAATTGCTTTGCGAATCTGCTGAATGTCTCCTCCCATTGAAAGATCGGTTATGGTATCTGCACCGTATTTTTCTGCAATACAAGCCTTTTCAATCTCTGAGGAGGTATCAATACTCGCAGCGGAACTGCCGAGATTTACATTGATCTTGGTAGTTGCCCCTTCCCCGATTGCAACCGGAGGATTACCCCACCTTGTCATGATTACAAGACTGCCTTCCTTGACGCGGGATAGTACCGTATCAGGATCCATATTTTCCTGTACTGCGACCTGCTGCATTTCAGCAGTCAATTCACCGTTTTTGGCATGATCAATCTGTGTAAGCATAATAATCCCTTAGAGGGGTAGTCAGTTCTTTTCATGTAAACCGGCCATTTCAAAGAGGGCCGTTATGTGCCTGTAATGACCAATTGGCATGAGATGTATGCCCCTGCACATCTTCTTTAATTCACGAATTTGTTCAGCACATATTAGAAGGCCTTCTTCTGCAGGGTCAGTTGAGGATTCCATGCGTGCTATCAGTTCATCATTAACCCGGATACCCGGTATCTTCTCATTCATGAAACGGGCCATACGTACGGATTTGAGAGGAATGAGCCCCGCAAGCACCGGTACCTCCATATGAGAAATACTTTCCATGAATGTTTCAAAATGCCCAATATCATAGACAGCCTGGGTCTGGAAAAAATCAATTCCCATACATGCTTTCTTCTTGAGTTTCATCAGCTGCAGCGGTTGATCTGGTTCGGTATTGCATACCGCCCCTTTTGTAAAGCAAGGAACTGATTCCAGCGGGTTACCTGCAATATCATAGCCGCCCTCCAACCGGTTTGTTGCCCCGAGCAGTTGTACCGAATCAAGATCATACACCGGTTTTGTACCGGGATTGTCACCCTTTGTCGGGTAATCCCCGGACATTATGCAGATATTTTCCATACCCAATGCATAGGCTCCCAACAGGTCGGACTGGAGAGCAAGCCGGTTGCGATCCCTGCATGTAAGTTGCAGTATTACATCAAGTCCCTGCTCCTTCAACAATCTTCCCATTGCCAGGGAAGACATGCGCATAACCGCACGCTGATTATCGGTGACGTTGAAAGCGTCCACATAATCCCGCACCAATCCTGCTTCTTCAAAGGCAGAGGAGACATCTACTCCCTTGGGCGGAGATATCTCTGAGGTGATTACAAAGTCATCAGACAGCAGTTTATCCTTAAAGGCAGAGGGCATGGCAGGATAATATGTAGCATTGGTTTTTAAACTCATCGAAGAAAGAAAGATAAATATTACTACTCAACCATTATATTCCTTCGGCTCGAAGATCCTCTCCAGCAGGTCCAGTCGGCCAATATCTTTGAGCCTTAAGTAAATCAATTCCCAGGCACAATCCCTGTCCGTGTCAATCTCACATTTGCCACCCATTGCACCGCCACAGGGCCCGTTCAGAAGCCCTTTGGGACAGCGGGCCGTCGGACAGACACCACCAAAAAAATCTGCAATGCAACATCCACACATGGCACACAGGTCTTCCCGGACCTGATCTTTTGAATATCCACCCAGTGAATCGGTGTTTGTTGCAGGATGCACCGGAACATCCACAAGAGAAGAAACCACTGAAAGACCGCTGCCACAGGACATTACTATAATAGTGTCAGCTTTTTCAATTGCAGGATCATTCTCTAGCAAACTCTCCTTTGATTTAATGCTGCAGGCAGCCTTTGCAACTACTCCGCCAATTACTTCTTTTCCTGCATTCCTTAATTTGCGGCACATAGCCTCAACTTCGGGTTCCCCACCAACATGTAACTTGGTGGCGCAAACCCCGCAGCCCAGCACAAATATCTTGCCGCAGTCATCGAGGTTTTCCAGGATTTCTTCAAAGGGTTTGGAAGAGGAGATTATCATAGGTATCCATTCTGCAAAAGGAAAAGATGGTATTAAAGTTTACCAGTCCATAGAAAAATTAGCCCGGTTCTACTCATGAAGAGGAAAAAGGAGGCAGAGTAATTGCATACAAGCCTCCTTATTTTTCAATCTCAGGCATTCCTATACCCACAAAAGTCAGCTTGGTCTCAATAGGCAAGCCACTGCCTTCATGGAGTTTGATTTCCTGCTTGCTGACTTCCACTTTAACATCTCCGCGATCCAGACCGGCTTCTTTCATGTATTCAAGCACCATTTCCCTGCCGAGTTTTTCAGCTGCTTTAAGTGCATCCGGATATCCCGGGAATTTTTGCCTGCCATGCGGGGAGAACATCATAATACCTGTTTTGTTACCCTTGGATACCGTACGAATCAGAATCTCCACACGTTTGATACCTTTACCCACAAGTGCCCCCACAGCATTACCAACTTCTGCATGTTCAGGGAGAATTATGTCGGCATCCAGCAATTCATTCACTTCGTTCACATAAGCACTTACAGGTCCACCCAGAAGTATGACCGGAACATCTACTTTGAAATGACTGAAAAACTCCTTCTGGTTTGCAATGATTGTCTCAATTTCCTCTTTATCCACCTTCCGGAGAAGATAGGCCATTATGTATAATGCCATATTATGGGCAAATTTGGATTTTACAGCCTTCGAGAACTTGCTTTTTTCCAGAAAAGTCAACCTGCCCAGTGTGTTTGCACCTATTCGGGATGCTTCCCCGTTCCAAGCATCATATTCGCCGAGTACATGTAATGCATCAGTAGGAGTAAAGCCGATGGCCTGCACCAGTCTTTTCTGGATCAGCCTGTCCAGAAGAAGAGGAGAGGGCAATCTATCGATGAAGATTTCAGTTACAGAGACTGGTTCCTCACCTATATTATCCAGAATCTCCTGCTCAAGTTTACTGACATTTGGGACATCTTTACCCGTTTTAACAAAGAATTTGGTGGGCTGGATATTCTCACACATCTGCATTTTGGAAGGAGTACGTGAAAGTTTGAGCTTATCAATAATCGATGGCCACTTCGAAGCTGCTACACACAGAGGCATGACCCTGCGTGGGCCAATGTTTATCTTCTGGGCTTTGATCCATACGTGGCTATCCCCACCCATAGCGGAGGTCTCCATGCGTATGGCCTGTACCTTGGTCTGCCAGCCTCCCACTACTGCACCCCTGTCGGTAATCTCGGGCAACCCATCTTTTACCATGGCTACATCGGTACTGGTACCACCAACATCAATAGCAAGACATGTAGGAGAATCCGATAGGTAGGAAGCACCGACAAGACTTGCAGCTGGGCCTGAAAATATGGATTCAATGGGTTTTTCCTTGGCCTCATCGATGCCCACAACTGAACCATCACATTTGAGCATCAGAAGACGAGCGTTAATATTACGTCTTTCCATTTCACCAATAACTGTTTCTATGAACTGACTTGTTATAGGTATCAACTGGGCATTGAGATAAGCAGTAACTCCTCTTTCATAGGCCCCCAATGCCTGGGTCAGCTCATGGCCACAGACTACCGGCATCCCGGTAATTTCCTTTACGATCTCTTTTGCACGCAATTCATGGTTTGGGTTACGTACACTAAAATAGGAAGAAATAGCAAAAGCCGACACCTTCTCTTTCATTTTTGTTACATAATCCCTGATGGCCTGCTCATCCAGAGGACTTAGTTCTTCCCCATAGGAGCCATGTCCTCCTTTAATTACAATAGAATTGTCAATAGAATGTCCTTCAGGAATTGAATAATCACCGACCATCAGCAATGCCACAGGGTAACCAGTTTTTTCCAGAATGGTATTCGTGGACAGGGTTGTGGAGACAGATACTAATTTTACATTTGTAAGATACTCCTGATCCAGCCCATCAAGTGAATTTCTTATTCCTTCAAGGAGGTCCGGATAAGTGGTAAGAGCTTTATTTGAATCGATAACTGCTCCATCCGAATCCCTGATTATAACCGAATCCGTATATGTGCCACCTGCATCAATTCCCATACTGTATTGCATAATAAATTGCCTCCAATTAATCAGTTCATTAATAAGATATCACTCATAGATATAATTAGTTTAACCCACAGGACAAAATAACTCCTGCAATAAAAATTCCAGTTTTTATATACGAGCATGCAGCAAATATTTTTGTGCATATCGCACGGTATTGTATTAACCATACAAAATCATAGTGTTATGATATATATAACATTTGCAAAAGTGGCACTATAAAAAGACCCCTATCCACCACAACAATCAATAGAAAAAGAGAGATTAGTCAATCACTTCTGGAAGAATAGCGATATTCTACATCATAATATTCATCCAGAACTGTATCCAGCATCGCGGCTATCTGTGGCAATCCCCTAGCCTGCCCCTGTAGTTTTGCAACAAGTTTTTTCAACTGCAGAAGGGTGCCCATGACAACCAGATCGGTATACTCGGTCTCATGTGATACGGCATTTCGCTCAAGACAGGCATCCCCGCCTCTTGCCAGGACCTCCTGCTTGATTATAAGGGCTTCCGTGGTTGTGATATTGCATACAAGCAGATTGAACATCACAGATTTATTTTTCATAACCTGTGCACCGGTTGAAGTCACACCCAGGGATTTCATCACCCTTACAGAATCATCCGGATCGGTAATCTCCAGCATTCTTATCTGCCTTTCACCAGCTTTCTGAGAGGGAATTCTGCCCCGTATCGCCTCAGCTATTCGCACAGCATCGGTTGTCGCAGCCACGTCGTGGGTGCGTATAATGTGCGCTCCTTTATGCACAGCAATTGCAGTTGCGGCCAGACTTCCATATAATCTTTCAGAAGCCGGCTTGTTCAGGACCTCACCTATGAAGGATTTACGGGAAAGAGCTGCAAGAACAGGTTTACCGAAGGTTTGCAGACGTTCAAAACGGTCAAATGTCTCAAAATCGTATATAGGATCTTTTTCAGGAACCCATTTACCAATAGCCGGATCCAGAATTAATCGATCCGTATCAATACCCTTCCCTTCACACAGCTCAATGATTGCCTCCAGGGAATCCATAACAGCATCCATCCCAAGCACGTCACCTGGTACTTTCCGGGAAGCCATTACAACAGCAGGACATTCATGGTCTGCCACAACATCCGCCATGTTTTCATCTGTCATGAATCCGGGAACATCGTTTACAAGATCAGCACCCCTGTCAAGACACTGATCGGCAATATCCGCAAACACTGTATCCACCGAAAGAACAGCATCCACATTTCCTGCAAGGGCATCTATTGCGGGAAGCAAACGTTTATGCTCTATTGCCTTGCTGATGGG
>JBMCCK010000021.1:0-9023 GCA_048619255.1 Methanohalophilus sp.
CTTTTCCGATTTCGGGATAACGATGTTCCACAATGGTTCCGTCAAAATCAACAGCTATGATCATGCGATGAGGTTTATTCGTTTTCTTTAGATTCTTCCGGTTCTTCCGGTTCCAGCTCACTCAAAATATTTTGCCGGGTGGGCCGGTTAATTAAAAAAGCCAGAAAAAGTAAGCCAAAAACATATAAAAAGGTGGTGTCCGCTGTAAGCATGTAACCTAATAATCCCAGGATGGACAGAGCTTCTAAGGTTACAATTTTTATAAAAAAACTGCTTCTGAACTGAATAAGCTTTTCCTGTAAAGGCATGTCGTGGGCCAGATGCTTAATTTTTTGACTGTGAAAATAATAACTGGCCGGAATCCCACCCAGAGACAGAATTAATATGATGCTTTTCAGGTTTTCTTTTTGACTGACTGTCCATTCTATGGCCGGGCCTATGTTTTTGACCACCATTAATGCCACAATAAACATAACCAGCATTGCCGTTAACAAAACCCTGAATAAAATGATGATTTGACGTGATATGTCTGACTTCATTGGTGTAATGTTTATTTTGCTCCCGTAACTAAAACCGGGAAAATTGTTTTTTGTTGTCATGTGTTTTTATCAAAAGGTAATCGGTCAACCAGGGAGCGACCTAAGGTTACTTCATCGGCATATCCTATCTCCGCATTATCCTCAAACAACTGGGAATATTCATCCTGTGGGTCCATAATCACAAGACACGGATTTTTCTTTCTGCCCTGTTCACCCCTTACAAGATACTGGTTGTCCGATGACAGGAATTGACGCAGAATATTCTTTGTTAAGAACGTTTTTCCCGTACCGGTACTTCCGCACACCAGCATATGACGGAACATAAGCGGATCCCCCATTGAATAATCGTTGCGTAGATAGTAGGCAACTGTTGGAGGAGAAGCATGTGTCCTGACAAGTTCGCCCCCCACACTCAAATGTCCCAGAAAAATACCTTCAGTAGGAATGTTGAGACCTGTCTGGATCTTGAGTTTTTCAGAAACCGGCAGTATTGGAGTATTGGGACGGGGAAGCCTGTCGGCCATGCGACGCATCAGGCTTGCCTTTGTGGGAGACAGGATACATAGAGGGTCAAGATATGCAAGGAATTTATAATCTATCTCATTGGTATTATTGGCCTTTAACATGCGCCTGGAATGCAACTCTGTCGCATCATCCACTTCAAATTCCTGAAGGTACTGCAGCTTCCAGACCCTTGCAAACAGATCTTCATCTCCATAGGGAACCAGTACATATGTACCAAGCCTGACATTCGGCCTGTGTGAAGCAGTAATATAACCAGTAAGTCGTGCACCTGCTTCAGTTATTTCCAGCGGGTCAATTCCTGTTGTAATTGTACCCAGCGCATTATCAAAGGATGATTCATCCGGATTATTCACTGTATCAAGAATATATTCCTCAAAATCTTCAACCTGTTTTTTCGAGGACACACTGCTCCCTTTATCGCCTGTGGCATAAGCAAGTATATCGTCATCATTATCCATCTGTATCACTCCAGCGTATATCGTTGTATTTCGTATCAACCCTGAGTTTGTTGAACTGCCCCAGAATCTGTTTCCTTTCTTTTTTGCGTATCTTTGCTATCGAATCCACCTTTGAGAGGGTCGGCGGGATACCGCCTACTGAAATATCATATAGTACTTTGCGGGTTAGCAGGTGCCTCATATCATCATCTTTTGTCAGACCATAAGGAGATTCTACTTTAAAAAGAACATTCATAGCAGGAACATAGATTACAAAAAATGTCAATGCATAATCCTCTGCATCATACTTGTGGGAAAGAGAACTATCCATCAAAGGACTTGTGGTCTGGAGCATATTCTCATAGAACTGGTTGGGTTGCATGAACCAGTTTGTATATGTAATACAATTGCGTGGATCTTCAGCAGAAGGATGGAGGACATTTTTGAAAAACTGGGCATCCACCAGCCAGGGTATATCCAACTCCATTTCCTTCCTTTTAAGCGTTTGTACAATCTGCATATCTTCAGGATTTTTCACAAATCCTACCAATGGAAGGTTATTATCAATTGCATGATCCATAATGTCAATATAATTTTGTAAGATTTTCAATGCCGAGGGATCATATCTTATTCTGACTTCTTCAGAAGGGACAACCATCCAGTACATTAACTGTTTAGGGTATATGGGGCCATCCATTATTAAAAAATCCCCTTTTTTTAAAATATCTTTCATCCAGAGAATATGTTCGGACTCGGAAAGGTAAAGAGCAATATTGTGAACTAGGCGTTTTTCCCTGGTCTCCAGCAGGCCTGCCTCAATTTTTACCAGGCGACTTCTACCATTGCCCCCATCAAATAATTTCCAGTCCTGTGAGGTGTTGATAGTAACATTTGCAGAAGAGGAATAAGTAGCAGCAACAATTGTTCTTTTGGAATGGATGTCAAGGTCAGTTGGCGAGGAAGCCATTGCACAATGACAGAAATCCAGTGCAAGCCCCGAATCAAATAGAAAAGTGTTGGTACTTCCACTATCAACAGAAAGGGTTCTTTCAACAGGGTCTTTTGATTGTGACATACAGGCCATATTTACCTTTCCCCTGTATAGCCTCCCGATGGATTTCAAAACAATTCTGGAGCCGTATTTTAGTTCTTTCAAAAAATCAAGAAGATCAGTAGCATCGCTGTCTTCATCTTCCTTATCTACGTCCATTTCAATACCGGATGCGATTTCTTGTATGGCCTTTATATGGATAGGTTCAAGCGACATTTAATGTTAAATGAGGAGGCTGACAATATATAATTATTCACATAGACTGGAATTTTCAGCAGATAGCGCCACTTTTTCATAGGAAATTTATCACCATAAAGTATAAAAAGAATTAAGCCATTTATAATTTGAATTCCAAACGATTATACCCTGCTTAATATTGAAAGTGCATTTACAAAAAAGATTGTCATGATCTTTTACTAAATAACCTATTAAAAAATAAAGGGGTTATTTTTATTTCTGAAGAACGAACGAAGAAAATTGTAGTTAAAAACTTAACAAAGATATTTGGTAAAAAGCCAAATAAAGCTTTGTCATACGTTGAAGAAGGTCTTTCAAAAGATGAAATCTTCAACAAGACTGGCCAGACAGTAGGCCTGTATGATGTTAGTTTTGATGTGTATGAAGGAGAAATTTTTGTACTCATGGGCCTGTCCGGTTCCGGTAAATCAACCCTTCTGCGTTGTCTGAACCGGCTCATTGAACCCACATCCGGATCGATAACTATTGGCGATGAGGATGTTACAAAGGCCTCCAGTGAGAGACTCAGGCTGATCAGGGAGAAACAGATCAGTATGGTCTTCCAGAATTTCGCCCTTTTGCCACACAGAACCATCATTGATAATGTTGCCTATGGTCTTGAAATACAGAATTTCTCAAAGGATGAGAGACATGAAAAGGCAGAAGTTGCAATCGAAACTGTTGGTCTGAAAGGCCATGAGTTCAGTAAACCATCCCAGTTGAGCGGAGGTATGCAGCAGAGGGTAGGACTTGCAAGAGCCCTTGCAACAGACCCGGAGATCCTCTTAATGGATGAGGCATTCAGCGCCCTTGATCCGCTTATCCGCAGTGAAATGCAGGATGAATTGCTTGAACTTGAGGAAAAGATGCAGAAAACCATTGTTTTTGTATCACATGACCTAGATGAGGCCCTCAAACTCGGTGACCGTATTGCCCTGATGAAAGATGGAGAAATTGCCCAGATCGGGACTGCCGAAGAAATTCTTACAAACCCTGCCAATGACTATGTTTCAAAGTTCGTTGCAGGTGTGGATAAGACAAAGATCCTTACGGCAGAGAATGTAATGAAGAGACCCGACCCGGTTGTATCATTCAAATCCGGTCTACAAGTTGCCCTCAAACTCATGGAAAAACATGGCATATCTTCCATATACGTGGTGGATAAAGCCAAGCGGCTTCAGGGGTTCCTAAAAGTCGATGATGCAGTGCGAGGACAGAAAACCGGAAAAACCATGGAAGATGTCATCATAAAGGAGTTCCCGAAAGCTACACTCGATACTCCACTTCAAGACCTCATATCAATCCGGGCGGAAACTGATCAGCCAATTGCGATTGTTAATGAAAATGACAAACTTGTAGGCGTGGTTGTCAGAGGCAGTATTCTTGCTGCACTTAAGACCACTGAAGATGAAGAACAAGTTGAGGAGGTAGCACAATGATAGTACCACAGTTGCCAATAGGTGGTGTTGTCGAAAATGTAGTTTACTGGATCGATAATGTTTTTGGTACCGTCCTGAATTCAATCAGTGACTTCCTTGGATTTCTCATAAGTATTTTCACAGATGTACTGATTTCAATGCCGCCACTATTATTCATAGTGGCTCTTGCAGCTGTTGCATACCTGATCGGTCGCAGGGACTGGAAACTTCCTTTGGGTGTTGCTCTTGGATTTATTGTGATACTGAGTATGGACCTCTGGGAATATTCCATGGAGACTATTGCTCTTGTAATCTCATCTGCCTCACTTGCTCTTATAATCGGTATTCCAATGGGTATACTTGCATCAAAAAGCGACTTGCTTCACACGATATTAAGGCCGATTCTGGATCTAATGCAGACACTGCCTTCATTTGTGTACCTGATTCCGGCAGTGATCTTTTTTGGACTCGGTAATGTGCCGGGTATGATTGCAACCGTTGTGTTCTCCATGCCCCCCGCAATCAGGCTTACAATACTTGGAATAACACAGGTTCCCACAGAACTGGTAGAAGTTGCTGATGCTTTTGGATCAACCTCATGGCAAAAGCTTATCAAGGTGGAAATACCTGTAGCTTTAAAGACCATAATGGCCGGTGTTAACCAGTGTATAATGCTTGCCCTTTCAATGGTCGTTATTGCTTCAATGATCGGAGCCCGTGGCCTTGGATACCAGGTATTGATAGGGATTCAAAGGGTTGATATAGGACTTGGATTCGAAGCAGGACTTGGAATTGTCATAATAGCTATTGTACTTGACAGGCTTACACAGCGCCTTACTCCAGAATAAGTGCTAAAGCCTTCATTCTTTTTATCCAATCAACACAGGAGGAATATAAAATATGGATAATAAATATAAAGCAATTTTAGTAGGAATTTTATTAGTGCTTTCCCTCTTTGCTGCAGGCTGTGCCCAGCAGGGAGACGAAGGTGAAGAAGCTGGTACAGATACTGAAGAAAAGACAACAAGTATCGGTTATGTTACATGGGACGGTGAAATTGCCAGTACCAATGTAATGAAAGAGGTACTAGAACAGGCCGGTTACGATGTTGAAATTATGTCTGTTGATGCAGGTCCACTGTACCAGGGACTTGCAGATGGCCAGTTTGACTTTACCACATCCGCATGGCTTCCACAGACCCAGGCAAATTACTGGGAGAAATATGGAGACGATATAGACAGTGTTGCAGTAAACCTTGAAGATTGCGAACTTGGTCTTGCAGTACCTACCTATGTGGAAGAAGTAGATTCAATCGAAGACTTGAATGAGAACAAAGAAATGTTTGATAGCTCGATCACCGGAATAGACCCTGGTGCAGGCATCATGCAGAATACAGAAGATGCAATTGAAATGTATGATCTGGAATACGAGCTTGAAGCCAGCAGTAGTTCAGGAATGGCATCTGCACTTGACGGTGCTTACAGGGACGAGGAACCAATCGTTGTCACCCTATGGAAACCTCACTGGGCATTCGACAGATATGACCTGAAGCTCCTAGATGATCCACAGCAGGCCTATGGAGAAGCTGACCATGTAGAAACCCTTGCAAGACAGGGACTAGAGGAAGAAAAACCAGAACTCTATGAAATCATCAGCAGGTTCAACTGGACCCATGAAGATATACAGGCCGTAATGGCTGATATGGAAAAAGGAATGGATGCTGAAGAAGCCGCTGCAAAGTGGGTTGAAAACAATCCTGATAAAGTTAACGAATGGCTTGGAACTGAATAAGGTTATTTACCCTTATTCTTTTTTTTTTATAATTCTACCTATTTAATTTTTGAAAAAAGTGGTGATTAGTTTGAGATATAAGCTTTTGAAAATATTAGCATGCCTTATAGTAGCAATTGCTTTAATCGGTGCAGGTTGCACATCCCAGAACGATGAAACTCCTGGTGAAGAGACTACAGAAGAACCGGTAAGAATTGGTGTAATCCAATGGGATGACTCGCGTGCAGTAGGAAACGTATTTATGCACATCCTTGATGATGGAGGTTATCAATATGAAACTGTATCCGCGGATCTGGGTGGCCTGTATCAGGCGACTTCACAGGGTGACGTGGATGTGCTTATCGTTGCCTGGCTGCCGGCAACACAGGGTCCTTACTGGGAAGAGTATGGCGATAACCTGAATAAGGCAAAGGTTGTAGCTACAGGTGCAAAATGTGGTCTTGGAGTACCGGATTATGTGTATGAAACCGGAATTACTTCAATTGAAGATTTGCAGGGCAATGCCAGCAATTTTGACGGCCAAATCACTGGTATTGAGCCGGGTGCAGGCATAATGCAGAATACTGAAACCGTTATGGAAGAGTATAATCTGGAAGGGTATGATCTCTATTCCAGCAGTACTGTAGGAATGGCCACGACACTCCAGGATAGAGTTGACAATGAGGAATGGATTGTTGCAACCCTCTGGAGACCACACTGGACCTTTGCTCGCATGGAAGGGTTAAGATTCCTTGAAGATCCAAAGGGAATATATGGAGGAAGCGATGATCTAATAATTCTTACCAGGACTGGCTTTGCAGAAGACAGACCAGAATTCTACCAGCTTATCCAGAATTTTGAGATGGATATTTCCGAAATCGAATCAATAATGATCGCTATCGATGAAGGAACAGAGCCAGAACAGGCAGCTCAAGATTGGCTTGCCGAGAATCCTGAAAAGTACGATGAAGTACTTGCCACTCAGTGAGGATGATAATCCTCACTTCTTTTTTTCTTTTTTTCCGCAACCTTTAATAACTAGCATTTCCTCTAAAGTAATCCACATATTCAGATAATCAATATCATAAAGAGTGATAATTATGGGCAAAACCGGAAGTATTGAATGGGTAAAAATAAAGGGACGTAAAGGCAACACAATCAAAGTTAAAAAAGCCAGAGCTAACAAGGCACACACTGCACCTGCGCAGAGATATTCTTCTGCAGGTACAAAGAGGAGATTCAAAAGAAGATCCCAAAAAGCCATTGTTGGCTGATTTTCTTTTTTTTATATACTAATTTTTAGAAAACAATTTTCAATAGGCTAACCGATATCCCCCTTACAGCAATATTTATATAGAACCACAAACATGTACAAACGACCTGTATAATACAGGGAATATCAATTTGATATATATAATACGGAGGTAAAAGTAATGGCAGGACAGATGGCTGGTGGACAGCCAATTTTTATTTTAAGAGACGGAAATCAGAGAACCAGGGGCAGAGATGCCCAGAGCAACAACATAATGGCTGCAAAAGCTGTGGCTGAAGCTGTCAGGACCACACTCGGACCAAAGGGAATGGACAAGATGCTTGTAGACTCCCTTGGTGACGTAGTGATCACAAATGACGGTGCAACCATACTCAAGGAAATGGACATTGAGCACCCTGCTGCCAAAATGATCGTGGAAGTTTCCAAGACCCAGGACGATGAAGTAGGAGACGGAACAACCACTGCTGCTGTGATTACAGGTGAACTGCTCAAAAAGGCAGAAGACATGATCGAGCAGGATGTACATCCAACAATCATCGCATCCGGATACAGGATGGCAGCTGAGAAAGCTGGCGAATTGCTCAAGGAACTTGCACAGAATGTTACAATAGATAACAAGGACACCCTGATAAACATCTCCAATACTGCCATGACAGGAAAAGGTGCAGAGGCTTCCAAAGATGTACTCAGCGAAATAGCCGTATCCGCTGTAGCAAGCATTGTTGACAAAACCGATGGCCAGACAATTGACATCGACAATATAAAGGTAGAAAAGAAAGTCGGTGGAAGTATCGAGGATTCTGAACTCATTGAAGGGATGATCCTTGACAAAGAGCGTGTACACTCCAACATGCCAAAGAAAGTCACCGATGCAAAGATCGCACTTATCAACAGTGCCATCGAGCTCAAGGAAACTGAAGTCGACGCGGAAATCTCCATCACTTCACCAGACCAACTCCAGTCCTTCCTTGACCAGGAAGAAAAGATGCTTAAAGGTCTTGTAGATAAAGTAGTCGCAAGCGGTGCAAACGTTGTCTTCTGCCAGAAAGGTATTGATGACATGGCACAGCACTTCCTTGCAAAGGAAGGAATATTTGCAGTCAGACGTGTCAAAAAGAGTGACATGGAAAAACTCGTACGTTCCACCGGCGGCAAACTGATTACCAACATCGAGGAAATGACCGCAGATGATCTTGGAAAGACCGAAACCGTGGAAGAAAGAAAGATTGCTGGCGACAACATGGTCTTTATTACCGGCTGTGTCAACCCAAGATCCGTATCCATCCTCCTGCGCGGCGGAACCGAACATGTAGTCGACAATATTGAAAGAGCACTCCATGATGCACTTCGTGTAGTCGGCGTAGCCATAGAGGATGAAAAACTAGTAGCCGGCGGCGGCGGTCCAGAGGTAGAAGTGGCCCTCCAGCTGCAGGATTACGCATCATCCCTCAGCGGCAGGGAACAGCTGGCAGTTAAAGCATTCGCAGAATCCCTTGAAGTTATCCCAAGGACCCTTGCAGAAAACGCAGGTCTGGACCCAATCGACATGCTTGTAGAACTTCGCTCCCACCATGAGAAGGGCGCCAAGACCGCCGGCCTTGATGTCTACAGTGGAAAAGTAATTGACATGTGGGACGCAGGTGTCGTTGAACCCCTGAGAATCAAGACACAGGCAATCAACGCTGCAGCAGAAGCATCCGTCATGATCCTGAGGATCGACGATGTAATTGCATCCTCCAACCCATCCCCATCAGGCGGCGGTGGCGAAGGCGG
>JBMCCK010000022.1:0-8973 GCA_048619255.1 Methanohalophilus sp.
ATTCATTACACTATACAATATTCAACGGACGTACTATAAAAAATTAAGGACAGGAGTTTGTCAGAAAGTCTGATCACTGCCGGAAACTGTTTTTAGTCTCCTGACGCCATCGATTTCTTCAATAACCTCTGTAACAGATTCAGGAACGAGTTGTTCCCAATCTTCACCAGCAATCATTTTTTTGCGGATTAGAGTGCCTGAATACTTGTCCCGATGATACATGGGAGGTTGCTTGGTTTTGATGCCTGTTTCTTCGAAAAGCTCGAGGATTAGAGGATTGTTGGAATAAACTATATCAAAGGGAGGAGTCCTTGCAGTGACATAGGACACCCAAACTGCGTTTTGCTGGATGTCATCTATGGGAACTGCATAATGTTTGATGTCTGTATCTGCAAGAGAATGACGAATCATCATTATGCGTTCACCTGCAGTAAAGGGATTAGGTGTCTCGTGGCTTCTCTGAGCGCTTCCGACACCTATTACGAGTTCATCAATGTCTTTCCCAATCGTTTTTATGACCGAATAATGGCCTTTGTGGAATGGCTGGAAGCGCCCTATGTAGAATGCCCTTTTAAGATGCATGGTTTATCTGATGCCACATTCGTCGAAGCTGAACTTCTCACAAACTTCAAGATAATGTTGTGAATTGTTGTTGTGTTTCATGGTTGCCAGTTTCTTGACAAGATCCATTCCAGGTTTTGGATCATCCATAATCTCAAGCTCGTCTTCGGACATCTTGAAGTATTTTTCACCTTCTTCTGTACGGATCAGGACACTGTTCCATCCGTCCGGTGCACCTACAGAACCTATTGATATATCTGCTGAAACTGATGTGTAATCACAGCAGTGGTGACAGGGGTTCCTGGCATGCGGACCAACTTCTGGAATCTTGACACTGTGACTTTCACCATCCTTTGTATATGCCCAGAACTTACCCTTTGCGAAGTCGAATTTTACAACATCTTCAGGGTTGAGTCCCATTATCTCTTTTATGATTTTTTCGGACATTACATCATGATAGAAACTTTCCATACAAAGAAGCCCTATAATAACCACGATCTTATCGTTGACAGTTTCGGATATCAGACGTGCACCGTGAGCCTGGCAGGGTACACCTATTACACCTATTTTATCATACTGCTCAAAGGGATCTCTTAGAGCAGAGAGTACGGAATCATATGTGTATTTGGTACCTTTGGCTCTTTTGATTTGTTCCGAATCGGTGAAGACTTCCAGTTCGGTTTCCCATTTGTCATTGCGGGTAATTCCCACAAAGCAGTCTACTTCTCCCAATTCAAGCAGCTTGCTTGCAATTGCAGTTGTTGCACCGCCGTCCTGTCCTTCAATGTCACTTTTTGCACCAAAGAAACTCCTGACATTTGCGAATTCGTCCTCAACATAACCATCTACTACAGGACAGAGGCGCCCACAGGTATAGCAACCTTCACAGACATTTGGAGCAGCACCTTTGGTGTAAAGTTCCAAATTGTCCGGGTCTCTTACTTCGGCCTTTTTGTTCATGACGATGGCACCGGCAGGACATGCTGAAACACATGCCCCGCAAGCGGTACAGACGTCATAGTCAATGACCTCTAGTATCTTCGGATGAACCATCAGTTTCCTCCGATTATCTCCTTACCGATGAGTTTGATTGCTTTTTCTTTGTTAGGTCCAAGAGGTGATCCGGCAACAATCTGGGTAACACCAATGTCCTTCAGGTCATTGATCCTTTGCTTACAATCTTCAGGGGTTCCACATATACAGAAAGCATCCATCATTTCGTCGGTTACAAGATCACCCATAAGTGCTCCGAAATCACCCTTGGAGATTGCAGCGCCAATGTCCTTCTTGGCTGCAGGGTCGATTCCGTGACGTTCAAGTACCATGTCGGGGGAACCTGCAACGATGAAAGCAACGACTACTTTTGCAGCGCTCTTGGCTTTTGCTGCGTCCTTGTCGATAGAGAAGCATGCATAAGCTGCAACATCGATCTCATCCATGCTGCGGCCTGCCTTATCGGCACCTGCTTTTATTTTTTCCATTGCGACTTCAAAGTCTCTTGGATGAGATGCATTGATCAGTACACCATCTGCGACCTGGCCTGAAAGTTCAAGCATCTTGGGACCCTGTGCACCCATGTAAATCGGTACATCGCCGGTCTTGAATGCCATCTTAGCGCCACCGAATTTGATCATGTCACCGTCCATTTCAACCTTTTCGCCACCCAGGAATCCGCGAAGGGCTTCAATGGATTCTTTGGTTGTGGTCAATGGTTTGTCCCATGGGATGCCCATTGCATCAAATGTTGCCTTGTCTCCGGGTCCAAGACCAAGGATTGCACGGCCACCGGAAATCTCGTTGATTGAACCAATGCTGGATGCAGTAATAGCTGCATTTCTGGTGTATGGGTTTGTCACACCGGTTCCAAGTTTTATACTGTTAGTGTTTATAGCCAGCACTGCAAGGGTGGTATAAACATCACGATTGTTGTAGTGATCTGTAACCCAAACATTGTCAAATCCCTGTTGTTCAGCAAGCTTTGCATAGTGGGCGATTTTGAGAACTGGGTCTCCTGGTACGAACTCTATTCCAAATGACATTTAAATCCTCCTATTATTCAATATTTTGACGCTATTGAGGATTGCATACATATATTAAAACCTTATTGATTTTGAACGGCATTTTCTGTTTGCCTTTATATCGGTAGTCTTCCAGGCTTATTTCGAAAGGCACGGATATTGATACAGGTTGCTATATTTTCCCAGTCACCGATATGCATAAATAATCATCTCTCCTCTTTAAACATGCAAATAAATACAAGGAGTTAAATCTATGGGAGTTCAAAAAGTAGGTGAAAAATACATCTGTAATATCTGTGGCAATGAAGTTGAAGTCACCGAGGTTGGCGGCGGAGTACTTATTTGCTGCGGGGAAGAAATGGAACTTATGGAGTAATCATCCTGTTTATGTATATTTTGGAATCAAGAAGGGAGTGAATTGAATAATGAAATGTTATGAATGTGAAAAAGAAAATAAAAGTACTGATACAGTCGGTATTTGTATCATATGTGGGAGAGGCGTCTGTATGGATCATCTTGTAAGAGAAAAGATTCCCGTATTGGAAGGGGAATATGAAGCACGGCTTAAATGTATGGGAGATGCCTGTGAGTTAAAGGATATGCAACCTCTACTCAAAATACTTTGCAAACCATGCCATGAGGCATTGAAAGAAAATTTCTGAGGTGAGTTCCATGATGAAATGTTATGACTGTGTTGAAGCACGGAAAGATGTAGAAGCCTCTGCAGTATGTATTGTTTGTGGGAAAGGGCTGTGTATGGATCACTCTAAAGAAGTAAAACTACAGGTTTCAGTTGGGAAACCACCCGAGGTTAAACGCCTTCATAAGGGCCTTCCTCACTTTATGTGCAACTACTGCTTTGATAACACGATGGAAGATTCCTTTGATTGATTCTGCATAGGAGGTACTAAAGATGACAGAACATGAGAAAGTAGTAAAGGATATCGAGGATAAGATGGGGTTTGCCCCAAACATTCTCCATACCCTGAAGGAAATAGATCCCAATTTCGTTAAGAAATACAGAAGATGTCACGACAAATTGTTGTCAGACGGAGCTATGCCTGCCAAGTACAAGATACTGATGGCACTGGCAGTCGTTGCCTCCAAACAGTGCGAGGCATGCACGGTCTCCCAGATGAAGAGCGCTCTTAAAAACGGCGCCACAGCAGAGGAAATAATGGAAACGATGGAAGTGATCTCTATCACTTCAGGTGCACCTGCAGTTGCAGCATGCAGGGAGGCACTTAAGTTACTGCAGGAGTAAAACAGCGAGGAGGCGTACAAGCCTCCTTCTGATTAATATTGAAGGGGATTTCAGGAGGGGTATGTAGTGAGAATTATAGTCATATTTATCACTTTTGCATTCTTTTTTGCCTGTATAGGAGTTGTAGCACATGCTTCTCCTACTGAAGCAGATTCCTTATCACATGAAGATTTTACTTCATATTCTACATGTAACAGATGCCATGCTATCACGACCAGCCAGTGGGAAGGTAGTATGCATTACCATGCTTTTGATGACCCATTTTATCAGGAAGAGCTAAAACTTGCAAGTGAAGAGACAAATGGCTCTCTTGATGTTTTCTGCACACGCTGTCACATACCTGTCAGTGTAGTTTCGGGACAGGTCCCTCCTATAGATAACCCCGATATAAGTGAAGAGGCGGATGAAGGAGTTGGCTGTGATTTTTGTCACAGTGTAAAGGAATCCTCTGAAATAGGCAACGGAGGTTATGCAGTGGCTCCTTCTGAGACAAAATATGGCCCCTTCAATGATTCAGAATCTGCTTTCCATGAATCACAGTACAGTGAATTCTATACAAAATCAGAGTATTGCGGAATGTGTCACCAGATCACCCACCCAACATCCGGTGTAGTGCTGGATGACACTTATCAGGCATGGAGTGAAGGTCCCTATGCTGAAGAAGAGGTCCAATGCCAGGATTGTCATATGACACCTGGAATCATTGAATTTGAGGCAAATCCCGGGCGTGCCGGATCAGGCGCACCCAAAAGAGATCATATATCGGTACACAACTTCGCTGGAGCCAATGTTTTTGTTACAGGAATACTGGGAGAGGACGAGCATAAAGAAAAGGCAATCGAGAGACTTCAGGAAGCGGCTACACTGGAAGTAAACATTCCCGAGAATGCGCAACCCGGCGAAGAAGTTGCCATAAAAGTATCAATTACGAATTCCGGGGCAGGTCATAATTTGCCTACAGGACTTACTGAAGCCAGACAAATGTGGACTCAGGTGGATATAAAGGACAGTCAGGGACGCGAAATTTACAGTTCAGGAAATCTGGATGAAGATGGCAATATCGAAAATGGAATTATTTACTGGGCCGTATATTCCAATGCTGAAGGTAATCATACTCAAAAAATATGGGAAATTACAGATGTAATATCTGATAACAGGATTGCTCCTGAGTCAACTGCTGTGGAGGTTCATAATTTTACGGTACCAGAAGGTGTAGTCGACCCCATCATTGTGGATACGAAATTGCTCTATAGGTCTGCACCCCAACACCTGATAGATGAACTTTTCGAAGAAAAGGAGTATGAGGTTCCGACTGTAGAGATGGAGTCCGTTAAAGGCGGAATAAACGGTGAGGTAGAGTCTGAAGGAACACCAGGATTTGGAAGTATTGTTGGCTTGATCTCATTATTAACAGTTTATTTGTTTAGAAGGAAAATGTAAGGAGGAAGAATATGCCACCAGTTGTAGACAAAGATAAATGTATAGGAAGCGGTGAATGTGCTGAAGTTTGTCCCACAGAAGTTTTTGATCTGGAAGAAGATTCCAATGGGGATACAAAGTCAGTAGTTTCACGGCCTGATGACTGCATAGAATGTGAGCTGTGTGTGGATGCCTGCCCGGCTGATGCAATTGTACTTGAGTGAAAGGAGTGTGAATTGATGTCCGACAAGGACATTGTGAAAATACTTGGTATTTCGGGCAGTCCTCGCAAGAAGGCAACTGCCCGTGCCGTGCAATATGCACTGGATTATGCAAAGGAAAAATACAATGCTGAAGTAGAGTATTTTTCTGCAAGCGGGAAAGAATTGAAATTCTGTATCCATTGCGATTATTGCATAAGGACCAAACAGGGATGTATACACAAAGATGATATTTCAGACCTGTATGAGAAAATGCTCTGGGCAGATGCCTGGATAATAGGCACACCCGTATACCAGGGAAATCTCAGTGCACAGACCAAAACCATTATGGACAGGTGCAGGGCAGTTGTAGCGGCAAATCCCAAAGCATTCCAAAATAAAGTTGGTGCTGCACTGGCAGATGGAGGGGACCGTGTTGGGGGCCAGGAGCCCGCCCTCCAGACTATATTGAATTTTTATGTAATCAGTGAAATGTTCCCTGTTGCCGGAGGCTCCTTCGGGTCAAATCTGGGAGGTACACTGTGGTCCAAGGATAAAGGGGCAGAAGGAATAGAGGAAGATGAGGAAGGCCTGCGCAGTCTGCGTCGTACAATGAAAAATCTTATTGAAACATCCCGGCAGATGAAAAGACTGGGATAATGAAGGAGAGTATAAATTGCAATTCAATGCAAGGCTGATGAAAACTATTCCCAGGACCGAAGATGTGCTAAGTTTCCTTTTTCCCCGGCCTGATGGTTTTGAGTACCTGGCGGGTCAATACATAATGGTAGAGCTAGAAATCAATGGCAATAAGGTACGCAAACCTTTTACCATCTCAAGTGCCCCCTCCAATAAGGAAAATATAGAATTCACCAAGAAATTGACCGGCCATGAATTTTCCAATGCCCTGGCTTCACTTCAACCAGGTGATTCGGTAGGCATTGAAGGCCCTTTCGGGAAAATGACCTATTCAGGTGAATATGACAAAATTGCCCTTATTAGTGGAGGTATTGGCATTACTCCAATGATCAGTATATCTCGATATTGTACAGATAAGGGCATGGATACAGATATTGTTATGATATCCAGTAACAAAACTGAGCAGGACATTGCCTTTGAAAACGAGCTGGATATTATGCAAAAGCACAATCCTAATCTGAAAGTTGTACATACCTTAACCAGAGCTTCCGATGATTGGGCAGGTTGCAGGGAGCGTGTCTGTGAAAGCATGGTATTGCGTGAAATTCCGGATTACAGGGACCGTATTTTCTACTTATGCGGCCCCCCGCCGATGGTGAAGGCTGTCAGGGAAATACTATATGAAATGGATATCGATAAAGCAAAAGTAAAATATGAACTATTTACAGGTTATTAACTTACAGGAGTGATAATATGAAAAGAATCGCATGGGGCATTACAGGCTCAGGTGACCTTATAAAAGAGACGTATGACATAATGGTTGACATAAAGAAAAAAACTGATATCGAGTTTATGGTATTTCTTTCAAGAGAAGGGGAAACTGTAATGAAATGGTATCGTATGTGGGATGACATACAGAAGGATTTCCCTAACTTCAAAACAGATGCAGGTCCTAACTCACCTTTTATTGCCGGCCCACTGCAGGTTGGTCACTATGATGCCTTAATAATCGCACCAGCTACAGCCAATTCTGTTGCCAAGATAGCACACGGTATTGCCGATACTCTTGTAACAAATGTAGTAGCACAGACAGCAAAGGGACAAACCCCAATTTATGTCCTGCCTGTTGATCAGGTGCGTGGCGATGTTACCACCTATGCACCCAGTGGAAGAAAAATGAAGTTGAAGATGCGAGACATTGATGTTACCAATTCAGAAAAACTGGCTGAAATGGAAAACATGCACATATTGACAAAACCTGATGATATTTATGAACTGTTGAATATAGAACCAAAAGAGGATTAATAATAAACATCCCCTTCTATCTTTTCAAATTCATCCGGATTTTTTTCTTCCAGATATTGCATATTTCTAAAAACAGCATAAGCTGCCAGGATACTGTCCAGAGCGTCTCCTTGAGTGTTTGAAATACATATGTCTTTTATTTCATCATCAAGTATGACATTGAATTCTTCTAACTTATCCACAATCATTTTCCTGTTAGTTTCTCTGTCACTCTTTTTTCCTTTATAGGGCACATATAGACCCTTTTCTTTCAGGGTGCAGGCCGGACATATCTCAATTACCCAAGGTTTTTCAGGATTCGGAGTTTGTATAGGAAGAATACAGGCAAGGTTATTCCTTACAAGAGGATTAATTATTCTGGAGATACCATGATAAGTCTGCTTGTACAACCAGAGATTGTATGCAGCAAATGGTGCGCCTTTTTCATCTTCCTTTTTACGCTTGAATTCTTTTCCATCTGTTTTATTGCGATAGTAATCCCTGAAACTTTCTGCAGACTCATGCCTGAAAGGAAAATTGATTATGAAATCCTTCCAGTTGTTTTCTTCTGTTAGGGAAAATGGTAGTGCAAAAGGAAAATCCATTCCAAAAATAGCATATTTCTCTCTGGCAATCATGCTATAAAGAGCATAAATACAACTCTTATCATCATGGGTTTTAGAAAAAAAGTGAGCAGGATGACAGGTGCGGATTTTAAGGAAATTATCGTAAACCGTACCTTCACTTACCCATATTTTATTGCAGGCTTTTTTAGAACCGCTAAAATCCACACCAAATATTTTCCTTATTAGATAAGGCATCTTGTATTTCAGTTATCCCTGTTGCCTTCGATGAAATCATTTGTCATGAGAAAGGCTTCGTCATCGTTGTATTGTTTAGGCGGATGCTTCATGAAATAAGATGCAGGGGAATAGAGAACTCCTCCGGTGTCTCTTTCAAGTGCAAGTTTGCAACAGCGTATAGCATCAATTACAACACCTGCAGAATTAGGAGAATCCTCAACTGAAAGACGTAGTTCGATATTCATGGGAACATCGCCGAAAAGTTTTCCTTCCATTCTCAGGAAACAAATTTTGTTGTCCTTTTGCCAGGGCACATAGTCACTTGGACCGACATGTATGTTTTCATCGTCCAGACGGTCTTTGAGTACGGATTGTACAGCCTCGGTCTTGGATGTTTTCTTGGAAGACAACCTGCTGCGATTGAGCATGTTGAGAAAATCGGTATTGCCACCAGTGTTTAACTGGTATGTTTTTTCCAGTTTGACACCACGTTTGCTGAAAAGGTCTGCCAGTGTCCTGTGAGTGATAGTGGCTCCAAGCTGGGCCTTTATGTCATCACCAATTATCGGCAGGTTCTTCTCTTCGAACCTTTTAGCCCATTCGGGGTTACTGGCAATGAAAACCGGCATGTTGTTAATGAAACCAACGCCTGCTTCCAGAGCACAGTCTGCATAAAAACGTGCAGCTTTTTCTGAACCTACAGGCATAAAATTCAAGAGCATTTCAGCACCGGAATCTTTCAGAACCTGCACGATATCCTCTTTGGTGGACTCGTTTTCATCACT
>JBMCCK010000023.1:0-8750 GCA_048619255.1 Methanohalophilus sp.
CTCACGGATACTTTTTTCCGAAACATGGGCCGTTCCCACCAGGCTTATCCTGGAAGAAGCAGGAGCCACATTTTCAGAAGTGGAATCTGTTGAAAAATCGTGTTCCCGAACTTCTGAAGAACTGGTGGCACTCTCATAGTTATAGCTCATGGTGTCCTGTCGGGAATCGGTAATATACTTAGCCATTAAAATCCCTGTTTTACTCACTTAGAAGTGTCATTGTATGCATAAGGTCTGTTCTTGAAAGGATACCGATGACCTCTCCATCTCCCATTACCACAAGACGGCCCACGTTATTATTGTTCAGGACCTTGAAGGCTTCCGCTGCATTATCGCCAGGTGAGATCGTAACCACATCCCTTGTCATCACATCGGAAACGAGGGTACTTATCCTATCCATTTGCGCTACCTTATGTACGTCTGTAAACGTAACAATACCTTTTAAAACATTGTGCTGGATTACGGGATAACCCATGTGTTTATGCTCAAACATGAATTGTACGAGCTCTTCCAGGTTCATCTCAGGAGAAACTGAAATAACATCACTGCTCATCACATCCTTTACCTTGACATTTTCAAGGGTACGGGTAACAGCAGTGGAACGTTCCTCTCCAGAGGCTCCCATATAAACAAATACCGCAATCAACAAAAGCCAGGGGTTCCAGGGATTGGAAAGAATACCCACAAGTGCCAGCAGAAAAGCAAAAAATTTCCCGACATTTGCTGCGTTACGGGTTGCCTGTATATAATTCATATTTCGGGCAAAAAATGCACGCAAGATCCGGCCACCATCCATGGGGAAGGCAGGAATCAAGTTGAATGCCCCCAACACAATATTGATGGAAGCAAGGATATACACAAGACGATAAGATATAGTGGTAGAATAACCTGCAACCATCATATCTATCACTAAATTTAATCCAAACAGGATACCTCCAATCAAAAAACTTACAAATGGTCCTGCAAAAGCCATTTTTGCTTCCTGGGTGGGTTCACGGGGCATCTCTTCCATGGAAGATACACCGCCTATCAAGAAAAGGGTGATATTATTTATCTCAACCCCATATTTTTTTGCAAAATATGAATGGCCCAGCTCATGCAAAAGTACACATGTAAAAAGCAGAATCGTTAGCATGAGAGACAGGCCGTAACCTAATATGGCAGGCTGGACATCTGCAAATCCAACGGGTTCGGGTGCACTTGAAAAAACAAATGCAAAGAGAAACAGTACAATAAGAAAAGTAATATGGATCAATATGGGAATACCCATTACAGTACCGATTTTGAAAGAAGTTTTCATAACTGAACCTTTTAAAGTTCCTATTATTTAGTTATTTAGTTCCAGTAATGTTAAGCAGTGTTCGGCAGAATAATACTTTCACAACGCTTGGTTTTAAAATATATACCCCTGTCGACCTATTAGAAAATAGTCACGGATTCGATGGGCACACGCCTTTACAAGTTTCAAGGCTAGGTGCCATCGATCATCCCCTCAACCGTGATACCAAGCACCCTTTTATTTTTTATTTTGAGATTGATTTACAACAGTATCTAAATCCGCAAGAAACATATCTATAATCTCATTATCCAGATGAGGCATTATAACCAATCTTAATGCCTGCGGCTTTCTCGTAAGAGAAACGCGCCACCCAAAATCCTCGTAAAGCCTGCTTTGGATTTCAGCTGGTGATTCCACATCCAGCGCCACGATATTCATCACCGGTTCGATCACCGGCCGGATTCCTATATTCCTGGCTCCTGCAACAAGCCTGTCAGTCATATCCATACATCGTTGTACAATTGAAACATAACCTTTTCTTCCAAGATGACGCATGACAGCGTAAGTGGATACTACAGCTGCTCCGCTACGGGTACCTGTCAGGGAATACTGACTGCTTATAGTAAGATAAGGAGTTTTTACCGCCAGATTGTCAAGATCAAAACTATTGCGGAAAAGCAATCCCCCTGATGGAATGGTACTTAAACCCATTTTGTGGGGATCTATCGTTACAGAAGATACACCGGGAATTTCAAAATCAAATTTATATTTAGGTTTCAGGAAAGGTAGTACAAACCCCCCAAAAGCCGCATCTACGTGGAAAGGTAAACCCTTTTCAATCGCTATACCAGAAAGGGTTTCAAGAGGATCTACCTGCCCAAACTCAGTAGTACCGGCTATACCTACCAATCCTACGGTATTACTATCTATCAAGGAATTAACTGCATCCGTATCCACCTGTAAATTATCAGAAAGAGCTGCTCTGCGTATATCTATACCTGAAAGATCACCAACTTTATCAAAAGAAAAATGAGCTGAATCAGGAACAACAATATTTGGATGGATAATAGATCTATTACGATTACGCATAGCTCTTACAGCCTGGATATTTGATTCAGTGCCTCCTGTACTGATATAACCACAGGCATCCGGAAGATGCAACATGGCACCCAGCATTTTCATGACCTGTTCTTCCAGTTCAAATGTTCCCTGAAAAAGACCTGGATCTCCCATATTAGCTTCGATGAAAGTGCAATGGGCATGCTATGCTATTTCATGGGGATAGGTACACATGGAACTCAGAACTTTCCTGTAATCACTATCCCTGTTTTTTTTTTGGGATAATTCCTTTAGAACTGAATCTTTTGTGATGCCATTGCTATACATGAGAATCTTTTTCCTAGAAGAGCTTTTTAATTATAATCGTTTTGAGTTATATTTGACTTTCCGATTTCTAAATTTCAGAAATTGCTAGAGGGGGACCCCATAGTTTCTATTGGAAACATAGTTCAATTTTAAAAAAAAGGGATTATTGTAAAACAAAGTTTTATATACTAAAACCTCTCTACTTACACTGCTATATTTTCTCAACATATTAAAAATATGTATTTCATATTTTTTCCTAATCTCCAGTAGAAACCATAGGGTCTCTCCCCTTTATAAATGTTCCAAACGAAACAAAGGGGTCTATCTTTTTGTCGTTTTTTTTACAACTTTAATATAAATCTTTAATATTTAATTACTTTTGTAAGTGCAGTTGAAATAAAGGGGTCTTTACCATAACTGTTAAGAATAGATACCTATATTTCCATTAGAGTACTAACAGAGGAAAATTACGTCCTTTTGCATATACTAAATATTGCTAAGAGGAGGTACCCACTTTGGTTTCAATCTACTAAAAAAACAATTATACGGTATTGTTATATTACAAATAGAAGGTGTTTGGATGGATAATGGTTCACTTGATGGGTTATTTGAAGAGTTATTGGAGACAGAATCCCTTTTTAAGAATAAGGAAGTGTTGAGACCTGCGTATACACCGGAAAATCTTCCTCATCGTAGTAACCAGATAAATAATATTGCTACGGTACTGGTATCAGCTTTGAGGGGTCATACACCTTCTAACGTTCTCATTTATGGAAAAACAGGTACAGGTAAAACTGCTGTTGCTAGATATGTGGGGATTGAACTTGAAAGGAAAAGTGATCATCTCAATGTACAATGTAATGTGCTGTACATAAATTGCGAAGTAATAGATACACAGTACAGGTTACTGGCCAATCTTGCAAAACAATTCGGTGAAGATGTCCCTATGACAGGATGGCCTACAGATCAGGTCTTTTTCCGATTTAAAGAGGCAGTGGATTCCCGCAAACAGGTAATCATAATAATACTTGATGAAATTGATAAATTGATAAAAAAAGGAGATGATGTCCTCTATAATCTTTCCCGGATGAATACGGATCTTAAAAATGCCCGGGTAAGCATGATAGGTATTTCCAATGACCTGAAGTTCACTGAATTTCTGGATCCACGTGTGAAAAGTTCTCTGGGAGAGGAGGAAATCATCTTTCCACCCTATGATGCCGAACAGATAAGCGATATTCTCAGGCAGCGTGCGGCTATTGCCTATAAGGAAAACAGCATGGATGATATGGTAATTCCTCTATGTTCTGCTTTTGCTGCACAGGAACACGGGGATGCACGGCGTGCTCTTGATCTTATGAGGGTTGCCGGGGAAATAGCCGAACGTGAGAAGAAGAACATTATTGAGGAAGAACACGTCAGGCAAGCCCAGGAAAAGATCGAAGTAGATCGTATAGTGGAAGTTATCCGCACTCTTCCTACCCAATCCAAGCTCGCTCTCTATAGTGTGATGCTGCTGCGTAATAATGGCCATCGTAATGTAACAACGGGTGAGGTGTATAACGTTTACAGGCAGTTATGCCGTAATGTTGATACCGATATCTTGACCCAGAGAAGGGTAACCGATCTCATATCAGAACTTGATATGCTGGGTATCCTCAATGCTATAGTTGTAAGCAAGGGTAGATACGGGCGTACCAAGGAAATAGTTCTGAGTGTGCCTGTGGAAAGCACCAAGAAAGTATTACTTGAAGATTATCGCCTCAATATGCTGGCCAATTTCAAACCAGTACTGACAGCCCAGATGCATCTTTAAAATGGAATTATTAAATTGAGCATGTGTATAACCTGTCATTCTTTTTTAGAGGTGTATCAGGACAATAGTAACCTGATATGTCCAATATAAGGAATCTTGTAACGGGCAACACCTATGATCCATTCTTCTTTTACAGGATACTCATAACTGATCTGGCCCTGCTGGTCATAGTAACTATTTGTTTTTGTATTGTCCCCTTTGGTTATGTAACCTTCATGTGGAGCTTCAGGACCCCTTTCCCACATTGGTTCGCCCTCTTCAACAAAATACATGGCCCTGTGAATTACCGGTGTCACCCCTTTCTGTCCGTAGGGTCGGTATAAGATAACGTCTCCCTTTTTTTCAAATGAGATATAGTCCGCAGGTGCATCCCTGAGTGTTTCTATCTGTGTCCTGTCCAGATCTTCGATAAAGATTATATCTCCCTTGTACATGTGGGGTTCCATACTTCCCGATTCCACCGCAACCATGGGGGTCCATAATCCAAAAAATAGCTGGGATAGGATGCCTATAAGTGCAAGAATAACTAGTACTGATAACCCATCACGTGCGATTCCTACCCAAAAATTATCGCTGTTTTTAAAAGTATGAATTATTTCCCCGATTTCCATGAATATTTCTCCGAATTAACAAACCAAATTTGTCTGTAAGAAGTTTAAACTTATTGGTTCACTCTGGTAGAATAATGTTTACCAAAGTATTGTTATACAGGAAAATTCTTGTAACTACATTATCAATATAGAGGTCTGTAATGCAAGAAATGTCTCTTCTTTCCGATTTGCTTGAAGCAGGCTACCAGGTAAGTCCTCAGGCAGCCGAGCTTATAACTTCTCACAACAATCCCAGTGCCCTTATAAATCACATACTGGGTAGTGTGGACGATTCGGTATTTGTTATAGACGTTGAGGATATTGATTTCACGGGATTTGAAGAAGTAAAAGAAGCAGAGATTCCATGCAAACAGGAACCTGTTGCAAATACCACTTCTGTAAATCCTATTTCTGTGCTATGCGATATAACCGATTGCTCCACCTGTGTGGGGGAATACATGGAATTTGTACAGTATTTCCGCAACCGTTACAGCCAGTTAAGTGAGATGATCCGCGGCAGGGTCAGTGCCAGACCCATGGAAAGCCTGAAAGGCAAAAGACGTGTGCCCGGGGATGAGATTTCCATAATCGGTATGGTATCTGAGATCAAAAATACATCCAATGGTCATCGTCTGGTACGTTTTGAAGACCCAACGGGTTCCTTTCAGGTCCTTTTCAGTATGAATGATAAGGATATTTATGAGGAATCTAACAAACTTGTCCTGGATGATGTGGTGGGAGTAAGTGGTAATCTCACCAATGACGGCAAACTCCTGATAGCCAAAAAACTTGTTTTTCCGGACCTGCCAAATATGGGTTTATCCAAAAACTGTAGTCAGGGCAAGGCTCTTTTTATTTCAGATGTGCATATAGGCAGTAACACCTTCCTGCAGGAGCAATGGGACGATTTCATGACTTTTGTCAAGAGGGAATCTGACAATCCCGAGCTTAACAAAATAGCACAACAATTACGCTATATTGTGGTTGCTGGTGATATTGTAGATGGGGTGGGTATTTATCCAGGACAGGAAAATGAGCTTACCATACCGGATATTTATGATCAGTATGAAGAAGTTGCCCACTATTTTAATCAGATACCTTCTGATATCACAGTAGTTATTGGTCCTGGTAACCACGATGCGGTTCGCCAGGCCGAACCCCAGCCCACATTCCCGGAGCGCATCAGGAAAATGTTTGATCCGAGGATAAAATTCGTGGGCAATCCTGCTCTGGTGGATCTGGATGGTGTGCTTGTGCTGATGTACCACGGCCGCTCTATAGATGATTTTGTGGCAAGCATACAGGGAATCTCCTACAGTGAACCTGAAAAAGCAATGCTGGAAATGGTAAAGCGTCGCCATCTCTCCCCCACCTATGGCAGCAGAGTTTCTATAGCCCCGGAGAAGACTGACCATTTTGTGATCGATCATATACCCGATATACTGCATTGTGGCCATGTGCATACGGTAGGGGTAAAGCAGTACAGGGGTACACTGCTCATTAATTCAGGAACATGGCAGGACCAGACCGAATTCCAGAAACGGGTAAATGTGGTACCTGAACCAGCTAGGGTTCCGGTGGTTGATCTTGCCACCTTCCAACCGACCATGCTGCAGTTTTGAACGTGCATTTTATATAATGCCAGTTAAGAGTTAGTCCGGATGGCCTCAGATTTATTACCTGATATTGGTACATTAATTAAAAAGCAGGGATACAGGCTTGCAGGATCCCATTCAGCTGTCAAGACATGTCTGTGGATGAGAAGGGCTGTGCGTGAGGAAGGAGAATGCTATAAAGCCCGTTTTTATGGGATTTCATCCCACAGATGCTTGCAGATGACTCCTACCCTGTGCTGTAACCAGCGTTGCCTACACTGCTGGAGGCCGGTTGAGCTTGATGTCCCAACTCCCTCAAAATGGGATTCTCCAGTGGAAATAATGGGGTCCTCAATAGAAGGTCAGCGTAACCTCATTTCGGGTTTTGGAGGTTCGGCCTCAAGAGAATTGTGGCAACAGGCCAATGAACCCGCACACGTGGCGATCTCCCTATCCGGTGAACCCACCCTTTATCCTTATCTGGATGAACTGATTGAAGAATTTCGCAGCAAAGGTGTGAGTACCTTTGTGGTAACCAACGGCACTGTTGTCGAAATGGTCAAACGCATTAAACCTTCCCAGCTCTACATGAGCCTGGATGCTCCAGACAGGCAAACCTACCTGGAGGTTTGTTCTCCAAAGGACCCATGTTTGTGGGATAACATAAATGAATCCCTCAGTGTCCTTAAGGATAAAGAATGCAGGACTGCTATTCGTATTACTCTAATCAAGGGTGTGAATATGTTTGATGTGAAAGGTTATGCGGACCTTATCAGAAAGGCACAGCCTGATATTATTGAGGTAAAAGCCTATATGCACCTGGGTTTTTCCAGGAACCGGCTTGAAAGGGATGCCATGCCAGGGCATGAAGAAGTCCTTGATTTCGCAAATAAACTTGGACGTGAATTGGGTTATGAAATTGGCGATCAGGTTGAAATAAGTCGTGTTGTAATGCTTTGTCGTGATGGAAAGTTTGCTCCTTCTAAACTCCCCGTTTGACGCATTGTCATAACTTATATTTATAATAATGGCTTATATGGTAAGCCTAGAGCATAGCGAATATCCCGACATTTTGATTAATTTTTGATTATGGAGTATCCTTACAATGGCCGAACAATCTGCTCATGAAAAATATGAATTCAAGAAAAAACTTGAATCCCTCCGAAACAAAAAGGGAAGGGGTACTGAACTCATATCCCTTTACATACCGCCTGACAAACAGCTGTCCGATGTGACCTCACAGCTTAAGACCGAACACAGTCAGGCTTCCAACATTAAATCCAAGGTCACAAGGACCAATGTACAGTCTGCAATAGATTCCCTGCTTTCCCGTCTTAAATATCTTGAGATTCCGGAAAACGGTATCGTCTATTTTACCGGAGCTGTGGATATAGGTGCGGACAAAACTAATATGGAAACCACAACCATAATCCCTCCCCAACCTCTTACCATCTATAAGTATCACTGTGACTCTGCCTTTTTCCTCGAACCGCTGGAAGGAATGCTCAAGGATGCCAAGACCTACGGTTTGCTTGTGCTTGACAGAAGGGAAGCCACAATTGGCTTACTTACAGGCAAACATATAGAACCCTATCGTAACCTTACCTCAACAGTTCCCGGTAAACAGAGGAAAGGTGGTCAGAGTGCTCAGCGTTTCCAGCAGCTTAGGCTTATAGCGATACACGATTTCTACAAGCGTATAGGAGATGCGGCCAGTGAAATTTTCCTGACGGTTGACATGAAGGATTTTGAAGGAATATTGCTGGGTGGGCCTTCCCCTACAAAGGAAGAATTCCAATCAGGAGAATTCCTGCATCATGAGCTGCAAAGGAAAATACTGGGCCTCTTTGATGTGGCCTACACCGATGAATCAGGATTGCAGGAACTTGTCAATGCTGCAGGTGAGCGTCTGCAGGACCTGGACCTGATGGTTGAAAAGAACCTGATGCAAAGTTTTTTCAAGGAACTGGTATCCGATTCCGGAAAAGCTGCCTATGGTGAGGAAGTTGTGCGCCAGAACCTGATGATAGGGGCCGTGGAGAAACTGCTGATATCCGAGGACTTAAGGTCTGAAAGAATAAAGGTCAGGTGTACCGACGGGGATT
>JBMCCK010000024.1:0-8556 GCA_048619255.1 Methanohalophilus sp.
TTGCATCAGACAATTCTTTGTATAATTCTTCTTTTGACGTAGTTACAACCTCCTTAAAAAGTTCTATAGTGAAACTATAGAAAAAAACAATCAGCGATGGGTATTGGCATGTGTATACCCACCTGCCAACTCCATCAACTGCTTAATATCTATATATATTTTCCGTTTTAAAGTTTAGAACTTATATACCCATACCCTTGCCTGCCAAATTGCAAGGAAAGCAATAATCAATACAACAGCTGGCCATACATAATCGGCAGCCGGTACATAGGCGTTTGCGAAATATGCATCATAAGCTTCCATTGCAGCTTCTGTTTGAACCATTATTAAACCTCCTTAAATTGCATACATACATGCATCAGAAAGTCTGGCTTTACCTGCATCCGTAATAACGTACTTGTGGAGCAGAAAACCTTTCTTATGCACACCTTCATCATCGACTTTAGCATCAACTTCCTTGACAAAAGCCATTGCAGCGAGTTCGATCAAATCCATATTGAAAGTATCACGTGCAAAGTCACTGTGTGCATTATAGTCCTCCTGAAGCTGTTTTATCACTTCATAATTCCAATATTCATTGCCATCCCGCATAATTTCCAGCGTTCTGACCTTCCTTGGTAAATCTGACATAACTTACACCTCCTTAGGCCCTCAAAGTTTCCAGCTCAAGACTTTCTTCAGAGAACATTACGAAACTGCCTATGATACATAGAGCACCACCAACCAGAACGGTCCACTGTGGTACATCACCGAAGAACAAAATGGTGGAAATCACAGCAAACATACCGTAAAGGTTTGCAATACCCTGTCCACGCCCTACACCGATCAGTGGGAAGGATTTGTACCAGGACACATAACAGAAACCAAAAGTAATTCCTGCAAATGCGAACATAAGCATGGTCAGTGGCTCAAATGCCTGGAAAGCATATGTAAATACATTATAGCCTGCAAGATAAAGCAGTGGCAAGGCAACAATTAGCCAGATACAAAGTTCTGCAATAAATCTCAGATGAAGACCGACATCGGCACTGGAAATGTCCAGTCCCTTATCAGCAACAGCACCTTCGATACCCCATCCGGTTGCAGCCATCAATCCACCAAGATATCCGATCCAGCCAACACTTCCGGCCCGGAGTTCAGTAATCACACCGCCACCGAAAATGGTGATACCACCAGCAATAATTACAATGATACCCATTGCTGCCCTTTTACTGATCTTCTCACCGTGCCATACATTGGCAAGTGCCGCACCAACAACTGGGTACAGCAAGGCAGCGACAGCTGCGAAAGCTCCTCCTACAAAACCCATTGCCATATAGGAACCCAATATTGCTATTGGACCTCCGAAAAGGGATGCAAGCAGGAACCATTTTGAACATGGCTTGAAAGCCTTTGCGGTTCTTACCATCTCACCATAATTACCTAATACACCATTCCATACAAGAAGTGCAATAACCACAGTTACAGCATTTATCGCGGTAATTAATACAGCTGTTACTACAAGTGCCATAGAATCACCACTTGTAGCTGCGACATCGGCATACATTTTATCAAATGGGTTCAATACCCATACAACGGTACCTGGTATGTACCAGAGACCCCAGAGAACTGCACAGAAAAGTGCCCACATATATCCATGGCGGATACGTCTTCCGTGTTCTGCTACTTTTAATGCTTGTATATCTACCAATAATATTCCTCCAGTTCATTTACAATTGTTTATAGTTACTATAGCAAATATATATAGATATTAGAGAGGTTATAAATTTGTGGGTGTATTAAACAATACACCCACGCACATCAATGGGATTATTCCATTGCTGCCTTACATTTGACGACTGCGTCAGTTGCGTTCTCGGCGTAGATATCTGCACCGATCTTGGTTGCCCAATCCTGGGTAACGGGTGCTCCACCGACCATTGTCTTGACGCTGTCACGTACACCAGCTTCCTTGAGCTGTTCTTCTACCTGGGTCTGGAGGACCATTGTGGTGGTCATCAGGGCAGAGGAACCAAGGATATCTGGTTTCTGTTCTTTTACAGCGGTGACGTAGTCAGCGATTGGTACATCTCTTCCGAGATCGATGACATTGAAGCCAGCGATCTTGAGCATGGTTGCAACGATATCCTTACCGATGGTGTGAATGTCACCTTCGATTGTACCGATTGCGATTGTACCTTTGTCTTCGGATTTTGCGCTGAGTTTCTCAAGTTCGGGGGTGAGAACTTCAACACCTGCACTCATTGCTTCGGATGCAGCAATGACGTGTGGAAGGAAAAGGGTACCCTGCTCGAACTGGTCACCAATCTCGTTCATTCCGGCAGTGAAACCTTCCTGAATGAGTGCAACCGGGTCAAGTCCTGCAGAGATACATTCTTCTGCAACTTCTACAACTGCTTCGTCATCAAAATCCATAACTGCAGCTTTTCCTTTTTCTTGTAACTCTTCCTGTGTAGCCATTTTTATTCTCCTAAAAATTAAATTGAAATTAAATTACATTGCGTTCCTGACATCTTCGTCTGCCCTGTCCATGACAGCTTTCATGTCTTTCATGATGTCAGCATCGATTGGTTTGACTTCATGGTTCTTCATGACGTCAACAACCTTTTCGTGAGCAACGGTTGCAAGATCCTTGGAACCTGCTGCTTCCCAGTCACCGAACATATCCCTGTTAATGAGTTTTGGATCGGAGACTCTGTCGATGTAGTTCCTAGTCTGCTTGTGTGCAAGGAAGTTCTTACCTACTCCAACCTTCTGAATAGATTCTACACCAAGGGTCAGTTCATCAACAGGAATTCCACGCATTGCAGACTTGGTCATCTCGATAATATCGTTGTCGAATACGAGCTGCTCAAGGGAGAAGGTCATACCGAGTTCGAGCATACCTGCACCATAGAGGGAGTTACATCCGGAGAATGCAGGAAGCAGGGTAGTCATGGTCTTTTCGTGACCTGCCTGGCCATCTGGGACCTTGGCATCTGCCTAGGTACCTGCAACAAAGGACGGGAGACCGTAGTACTGTGCAAGTTTACCAACTGCTGCACTGATAAGACCAAGTTCTGGTGCACCTACTGGAGCTGTACCTCTCTTCAGGTCGAAGGTTGTGGTAGAACTACCGTAGAGACATTTTGCACCTGGAACAGTGAGCTGTGCAAGGACAATACCTGCAAGAACTTCTGCGTTGTGTGTAACGAGGGTACCTGCACGGAATACAGGGGAAGAACCTCCGGACATTGCCATACTCAGGACGTTCAGTGGGAGACCATAGCGTGCACCCTTGATGATGACCTGACATGCATTTACACTGAGTTCAAGTGGACTGGTTGGGCAGAGAAGCATGGACATAGTAGGCCTCTTACGTGCCATTTCTTCGTCGCCACCATAGTATGCAACAACCATGTCTCTGTAATACTCCACACTTTCTTCGACAGGGTCGATGTGGTGGAAGTGCTTTGAGGTGTTGGTCATTGGTGTGAATGTTTCGTGGACATCCTGTGCACCCTTACCTGCCCAGTCTCTGGCAGATACTGCAAGGGAGTAGTAGTCAATGTTATCAGCCCAGTCACAGAGTTTGGCAGTGTTTGCTACGTCTTCCTCGACGGAATCGACAGTCTTGTACTTGCCTGGTGCTTCATAGTTGCACATCTTGACACCGGTACCAAAGCAGGTCCAGTTGACCTTACCTTTGTGTGACTGCTTTACATCTTTCTTCTTATCACGTGCATTGAGATAGAAACTGGATGGACAGTCACGAAGAGACCTGTTTACAAGGAATTCAGGGATCTTTACGATCTGGGACTTTTCGTCGACGTCACAGCCTGCTTCCTTGAATATCTGTCTTGCTTCAGCATCAGAAACCTGGACACCCGGGTTCTGGAAGACTTCCATTGTAGCGGAATGGATCATCCTTAAATCCTCTTCAGAGAAGAGGTTAAGTTCAACGCCATTCAGAGGGCGTGCACCTGGATAGTAGTGTTCTTTCATTTCCTTTCACTCCTATATTTATTCATATTTCATATTATAGTGGATTGATACCACCAGCACAGGTTTACATTGGACCAGGAGATGGGTGATCCGCATCCCATGCAATTTTTTAGCCAACAAATTACGGGAAGGAAAACCAACCCTAATTCATTAGCAAACTTACAACCTCCATAAATAAACATAACAAACTTTGCCGAATATCCGTCAAATTTGTAGTGCTGTAAGTTCCATCTCCATTACTAACTGTCATAATCTGATTTTTAATACGCCCATATATATTTGTCGGTGAAAGACAGACCGGTAAGTTACCATTAATTATCACAAAAAGGAAAGAATAGCAGATTTTAATCGATTCATGAGCTATAAATTAACTAAAAATCAACTAGATTTGTCATTGGTCCAATAACATCCATTTTGAATCATCAATGATAATGGACACTGTTTATATCAAATCAATTTTGCAATGAGATTCCATTACAAAAACAAGGCAATTTGCCCCAAACCTTCCAATAATACACAAGTATTATTAGACATTTTAATTTTGATTATACAGACAATGTTGTTTCTAAATATCAGTATAGAGTAACAATCGGGATAAAGAAATATAAATGGATAAAAACGGAACTTATAAATAAGAAGAAAAGCGCGCTCCACACGCGCATGCTCAAAAAAAGATATTATGTTGTTTTGATATCTATATCTATGTAATGAATTGCGTCCACCGGACAAATTGCAATACAGCGATGACAGGAAGTTCCAAGGCATTTTTCACTATCATAATGCACATATCTCTTACCGTCTTCTTCCAGCGCTATAATAGCATCTTCAGGGCATTCTTTCTCACACTTACGACAGAGAATACAATCCGGGGCCTCCTCTTCTATCACTATACCCAAATTGCGCACAACTTCGAGGCCTTCTTTGCCAACTTCATCAATATCCTTTATAGCCCTTTTTTCAATTACAGGATTCTTATAGGGCCTGGGTAATGTTGGAAGACCATACATTTCAAGCATCTGATTGTATGTTTCAATAGGCATTCCCTGTGTCCAGTAGGAAAGTTCACAAACATAGAAGTTCGAGAACGTTTTGCTTTCTGCCATCATCAAATGGTCGGCCTTTATTCTGTTGGCTACTTCTTTAACATTTTCAAGACGACCTCCATCAAATACAAGTTCCCTTGCAAGGGAGATTGAGGTGTTACCAAATTGCACTATTGATTTGGCAAAGTTTGGGCAGGACCCCAGTATTCTGGCTTTGTCCGCATCAATATATGCACCTGTTGCACCGGACATATACATATAATCAAGGTCTTCATAGGCAAGACCTGCTTCAACAAGTAAAGTCAGGTGTGCAGCACGTATCGCACCAATAGCTTTGCCTGCTTCTTCGATATCCCTGTCGTATATTTCTACACCGTCAGCCAGAATTACTTTACCGTTGGGAAGATTTGGAAGCTTCGTGATCACTCCAGTATCCAGGGCAACCGAAATTGCCGCAATTACCCCTGTACCGGTAATTCCCTTTGCCATCAAGCCGCTAGCTTCTTTTATCTCACCTGTAGCCGGATCAATCAAATGGGCTTTCCTGGGAGACATATCCTCGTCCAGAATAGTGATTCTCCAATAATCCCCCTCAGGATTTACATCAGATATCGCACCGGGACTTGCAAGCATGCCACAGGAAATTCCCTGTCCCTCTATTGCAGGACCCGCAGCTGCACTGCCGGTAATAATCTTATCCCCTATTTTCAATGCCATTTCGGCATTTGTACCATAATCCGTTACAAGAGAAGGTTTTTCCTGTTCATAGAAATCGGTCTCAATCATCATTGCCAGTGCATCCGCACCGATTTCATGTTTGATTGCAGGAGGGACTATGATTTCGCAATTTGGAAGAGATATCACACCATCAAATATCTCAGAGGCATTGAAAACCCGTGCATCACGCACCACATTTTCAACACCAAGCTTTTTTTGTTTGTTTTTACCTGCATAAGCTAGGTCACGAATTTCAATGTTCTGGAAAATTGAAAGCTGTATAGGATTTCCACATATGGCAATACGTCTGATATCTGCCGGATCAACATCAAATCTTTCGATTATTTTCTTTACCGTATCCATCATTATTTCATGTGAAATATCGGGACCTACCTGAATAGAAAAGTCCAGATGATCCATTACATTTCCGCCCGGCAGAGGATGGCGCATTGTAATAGCAGTCTTTAGAACATCCTTCGTATCAAGGTCAATCAATTGTGCCCGAAAGCCACTTGTTCCCAAATCTATAGCAATACCATACATCTTATACACCTCTGTTAATACAGAAAAGAATGCATAGAGAAGATAAAATTCGAAGGTATATAAGGTTTTGTGAAGTAATCACAAAACCACACTGTTACGTAATAATTTAATTGACATGGACTGTAAATCAACCGTTGTTCTCAAAATCAAATCCCAGCAGGAATGTACCACTTCCGCATTCGTTCTTCTCACCCATCCTTTCTTTAATGTATTCATCAGTAGGAGATGAAGGGGAAGCCAGAATTGCATCACTAACGCCTTCAATACAGCCGACAGGTTCACATTTTTTGGGCGGGAGGACAACTACAAGCGGTTCCTTGCTGCTATTGGCCTCCATAAGGACCCCCTTGTCATAAATGATAATATTGCCTATTACAAGAGAATCTGCACACTTTTCCACTTCTTTAATCCTTTCTGCATCCTCAGTATCTTCACCTACTTTTTTATCTTTATGCTTTAAAATTACATTTGGACCACAGGGCCATTCATAATTCACATCCGTAAGGAAAGACACAAGTACATCCATATCAAGTACTTTTTTCACACCCTGGTTATCACCTCTGCCCAGCCCCATTAAAGTCATTTGGTCAGCCTTTTCCTCCATTTTTCTTATGGTTTCCCTGTCCTCTGAAGAAAGCAGCGTTGTAGCACCTACACCTTTTACCTGACCCAGTTTTTCTAGAACCTGTTCAGTTATTTTATCTTTATCCAAATTGTATCCCTCACAAAAGAATGATTAAGTCATTTTAATGAACTGCTAATAATCTCTTTCTTTTGGATATTTAAGGATGTCGAATTATTGACGCTTAAAATCTATAACTACTAACATAATCGCAGTGGTTTTGTGAATAATATACACAACTGTTATATAATATCCCCAAACATAATTATCAGATAAAAGCACCAATCTTAACAGGAGTGAGAATATGACAGAAGTTACTGTAAACTCAAGAATTTGTGGTTACAAGCATAAAATTAACGCAGAAAAAGAAGGTAAAAAGATTAATGTCGATATTGCCAGTGACTGCAAAAAAATACAGGCAATGTCAAAGATGGAAGTACCAAGAATGGAAATTTTTGACATCCGGGACAACTACATCACCAAAAAAGCACAGGAAGCACACACATGTCCAACCTGTATAGTACCAAGTGGAGCAATTCATGCCTGCCACCTTGAATCAGGATTTATTTCCAAAACACTGGCAAAAGAATCAGGCAGCATCAGTATCGATTTTGATGAAGAAATTGATGATTAACCAAATAAACACATAGATTATCCATTCGCAGGAGACAAAGAATAGAATGACAATAATACCAGTTGCACCAGTTGGCAGAGTTATCAGAAAAGCAGGTGCAGAGAGAATAAGTGAAAGTGCAAGTGCGGAGCTTGCCAGGATACTGGAAGAATACGGCATGAAAATATCAAATGAAGCCATTGCTCTTGCCAGGCACGCAGGAAGGAAAACCGTCAAAGAAGAAGATATAAAAATGGCAGTTGATATTGCACGAAAGACACGCGACTAAGTTTAAAATATAAGATCCATAAAACCAATTCCCACCAGTGTGGATATGGTCACTATAAAACCGGCAATCAAGATTCCTCCCAGAATGGCAATGAGAGCGTGCCTGAATTTTATTCCAAAAACAAAAGCTGCTGCACAGCCGGTCCATGCACCCGTAATCGGAAGAGGAATAGCTACAAACATTACCAATGCCATGGTTCCGTATTTTTCAAATCTCTCCGAATGGTTACGGTGGGTGCGTGCAAAAAGCCACCCAAAAAACCTATCTAAAATGTTAAAACGCCTGAGCCGGCATGACACCGGCTCAAGAAACAATAAAAGAGGCACCACAGGAAGCATATTACCAAAAACAGCCAGAAAATATGCTTCCAGAGGAGACATATTGTATAAACCTATAGCTATTGGAATTGCACCCCTAAGCTCGGCTACCGGCAAAGCAGCCATTATTATAGTAGCAAGCCAGGAAGGAACTGAGCCCAATAAACCGATAAATTGGTCACCGAAAAGCATTCAATAACCTTATTCTTCGCCTTCAATGGAGAGATGAGCAAGTAAAGCATCCAGCTGGATTCGCTCATCAGCCCCCTCAGTAATCCTGAAATCGATCTCACCCAGCACATCAACAATTGAAACAAGTTTCCGGGCAGACATGTCAATGTCAAAGAGTGACCTGTAAACTTGACCTACGACATCTTCACCGGATAAACCTCTTGAAACCATTAAATCATCGAGCTTTTTGCGAGATG
>JBMCCK010000025.1:0-8373 GCA_048619255.1 Methanohalophilus sp.
ATCGGTCTGCCCGAGGAAGTGGATAAACCAATCCATCGTTACGGTACCAATGGTTTTGCACTCTACGGTTTGCCTTCAATTGAAACCGGCAGGGTAACCGGTATTCTGGGGCCGAATGGTATCGGTAAAAGTACCTGTGTACAGATTCTTTCAGGAAACATTATCCCCAACTTTGGGGGTGAAGAAGGAAGCTGGGATGAGGTACTTGAATATTATTCAGGAACTTCTATGTACGAATATTTCAGCAAGGTTGCAGAAGGCACTATAAAAGTTTCCCAGAAACCTCAGTATGTGGACATGATCCCCAAAGCTTTCAAGGGCAAAACCCGTGAATTGCTTGAAAATACAGATGAATGCGGCAGGCTGGATGAGCTTGTGGATAAACTCGGTTTATCTAATATAATGGATCGCAATATCGGGGATTTGAGTGGAGGCGAACTACAGAGAGTAGCGATTGCTGCATGTGCTGCCAAAGACGCCGATTTCTACTTTTTTGATGAGATTAGCCCCTATCTTGACATATACCAGCGTATAAAAGTGTCCCAGTTGATTCAGGAAATTTCACAGGATAAGGCAGTACTTGTTGTAGAACACGATCTGGCAATTCTGGACATGCTCTCTGATGTGGTACATGTTGCTTATGGTATGCCTTCAGGTTATGGTGTGATTACTCATCCCAAGGGAGTGCGTATTGCCATTAATCAGTATCTTAAGGGCTATCTTCCCGAGGAGAATGTGCGTGTCAGACCGGACAGCATTAATTTTGAGGTCCATCCTCCAAGAGCTGAAAAAGAAGTTGGCACACTTGTGGAATATGAAGGTTTTTCCAAGAACTATGATAAATTTAGCCTCAAAGTCGATGAAGGTTCCCTTAGAAACGGTGAAGTGCTTGGTGTTGTGGGTCCCAATGGAATTGGTAAGTCCACTTTCGTAAAGGTCCTGGCGGGGGAGGAAGAAGCGGATGAAAAAGAGACGGACTTTGACATATCCATTTCCTATAAGCCCCAGTATGTCGTGGTTGACCAGAATCTACCGGTTAAGTATTTCCTCAGGGGAATTTCCTCAAAGGTAGACACCAGTTACTATGAGGCTGAAATTGCCAAACCTCTCCAGCTTGAAAGACTCTATGACCGCTCCCTGGCCGATCTCAGTGGTGGTGAATTACAGAGGGTTGCAATAGCAGCCTGTTTGACCAGGGATGCAGATATGTATATTCTTGATGAACCCAGTGCTCATCTTGATGTCGAACAGCGCTCCCAGGCCACCAAAACCATCAAGCGTTTTGCTGAGAACAATAAGAAAACCGCCATGGTTGTAGATCATGATATTTACATGATCGATATGCTCAGTGAAAGGTTGATCGTATTTGAAGGTGAGCCGGCTGTATATGGTAAAGCCCATTCTCCGACTGGTATGCAGAAAGGAATGAATAAGTTCCTCTCCAATCTGGATATAACTTTCCGCCGTGATGAAGATACTTCCCGTCCCAGGGTCAATAAAAAGGATTCACATCTGGACAGGTTGCAAAAATCCAAGGGCGAATACTATTATTACAATCTGGATGAATAATTTTCATCCTCTTTTTACAAGTGTGGTTTTTGTGGTCTTATCAATTGCCTGCATTTTTACATCTGTATTTTCATAGGAAAATTGTTTCCTGCACCCAACCTGTAACTTTCTCTCAGTATCCATACTTTCTCGAATTCGTGAAATGCAGCATCAAAAGTAACTTGGTCCTTGTTTATTTCTGTGACATTTACCCTTAGTATGTTTTCATGGACATATTCCTTGTTGGCAGTATCATCAACATGGAAATGTCCAACATAGTTATCATTGAGATAAAGAAGTAATTCTACGTTTCCATTCTCAATATTGTAGGGTTTTATGGTATAACTATCAATGAAAGCCCTTTCCCCTTCCTCCAGGGAATAGGATTCCTGATTGACCCATATGTCCTCATGCTGGTGGTCATATGCAAAAGCGGGGTTGCATAGTAGTAAACAGGATTAATATTGCGGGAATATACCTCGCAGGCATCTTCTCCACATATATGTTGCATTGTCTATAAAAGTTGTTATATTTGTCCTCACTTTCATTTTTTATTCATCTTATACACATGCAATAATAATTATTATTGGTATACCTAATTCTAAATTAAATAATATTGAAAATAAAAAATTAAGCACATGCTCCGGCGGAATGCGGAGTATGCACGTAGAACACATAGAAACTTTGAACATCCCTTCTCTTAAGGAATGTCGCCTTTTCCCGATCTTCGATATGCTGGGCAAACACAATCCATTTACCGTCGGAAGTTTCCCTGCAATCGGTGATCTGGGGTATGTCGCATTCTCTTTTATCCTGCAGCACTACGTGTGCATGGACAAAGGAATCATGCGGCATGTCATGTAGCATATGTCTCACGGGCGAGGCATATGCACGCCTGCTATACATCATACAACCACTCCCGTTTTCAGTCAACAATAGAATATATTTATTGAACATATATGTAATTTACGAAGTAGGTTCTGCATTTCTACAACAATATTTAATACAATAATACTTCATTGTCATTTACATGCTCACAAAAAGAATCATTCCCTGTCTTGACGTAACCCTGGATGAAGCAGGCGGAACCGTAGTCAAGGGTGTGGAATTCCTTGACCTCAGGAAAGCCGGTGATCCGGTGGAACTGGCAAAACGCTATAATGAACAGGGCGCTGACGAACTGGTTTTCCTGGATATCACGGCATCCCATGAAGGCAGGGATACCATGATCGATGTAATACAGCGCACAGCAAACGAGGTTTTCATTCCCCTGACAGTGGGGGGAGGAATTGGTTCGGTGCAACGTATCCGTGAGATCCTGCGTGCGGGTGCGGATAAGGTTTCCATCAACACCGCCGCGGTCAAAAACCCTGAATTTGTGCGGGAAAGTGCGGATATATTCGGCTCCCAGTGTATTGTTGTTGCTATTGATTGTAAGCGCAATACAGACGTTGAGAACAATCCGGACAAGACCATCATCAAACTTGATGACGGAAGTCGGGTATGGTATGAGGTTGTTATCTATGGCGGACGCAAACGTACCGGTATCGATACTGTACAGTGGGCCAAACAGGTGGAAGAGCTGGGTGCAGGCGAGATACTGCTGACCAGTATGGATCGTGACGGTACCTATGACGGCTTTGACCTGCCGATAACCCGGAAATTGTCCGAGGAACTGGAAATCCCGATTATTGCTTCCGGCGGTGTGGGTGGCCCTGAACACATGCAGGAAGGGTTTGTAAAAGGTAAAGCCGATGCAGGGCTGGCTGCCAGTATTTTCCACTTCGGGGAATATACGGTTGATGATGTGAAAAAACACCTGCGTAAGAACAACGTCCCTGTACGCCCCTGAGGTGGCAGTAATGGAAATAGCAGCCTTCCAGCAACTGATGCATGATCTGTATCTGGAAAACGACAAACGGCGGGGTAAAACAGCGACTACCCTCTGGTTGGTGGAAGAAGTCGGGGAGTTGGCCGAGGCTATCCGGCGGGATGACCTGGAGAACATCCGGGAGGAACTTGCAGACTGTTTTGCGTGGATAGGGGCCCTGGCAAATCTCTACGGGATAGACCTGGAGGAGGTATTCAGCGAGAAATATCCACAGAGTTGTCCCACCTGTGGAAAGAATCCGTGCATCTGCACGGATTAATGTTGTTTTGTGATTTTTATTTTTGTCTTTGTTCTTTGCCAGCTCATTTTTTATTTTCCGCAGAAAGATATAGTCTTTAGCAAGTGTTATATAGCATATATTCCTTTTAAACTGGGGTGCATCATTGTGAAAAATATGAAAGGATTATTGAAGTTATTCTGCTTGTTGCTGGTTATGATATCCCTTGTATCCACAAGCGGCTGCCTTCGCTCTTTTGAAGAGGATAGCCAGTTACAAATAATCAATATTGACGTCATGGCAAAGGATGTCAGGAGTGCTTTTGTCGATCTCAATGTCACGATGTATGTTGAAAATTCTGGGGAGACTGCCAGCAATAATAATACGACTCTTACAATGAAGGCCTATAATACCCGTACCGGGCTGCTTGAAACAGAAAAAGAAAGTCCCATTGGCAATATTCCTGCAGAATCCACAAGAGAGGTTACTATACCCGTAAATCTGCCTAAAAAGGACGGTTACCGTGTGGTTGCACTGGTTTTTGAGGATGGCTCCCGAAAAACTGGCAGACAGATCACTCTGAATAATATTGAGGATTTGCAGGGGAGTCTGGAAACTCCGGGTGTTGAAATCAATGAAATGGATTTCATGGTGAGAGAAGTTGCTGATAATAAAGTGCTGATCCAGAATGATATCTATCTCACAAATGAGGGGATTGGTGAAAATAAAAATTACCGGATGCTGGTCAAAGCCAGGGAAATGGATGCCCGCCTGATTGCTGATAAGGCATGGATTGATACCGGCATGTTTGCACCGGATGAAACAGTTATCCGATCGGTCAATCTTAGCGTCCCTGACAATTACAACTATGCAGTGGAGGTAATTCTCTGGGAAAATAATACCATTGTCAGGCAGGGAGTGGATTATGTCCAGCTGAATCCTGAGGAGGAGATCGATAAGAACAAACGATTGCAGACAAAGGATATTGATTCAGGGGATTTTGTTGTGGAAGGATTCGATGAGGCTGTCGTGGAAGAAGAATCAGCATCAGAATATCCGACTGAGGAACCGATGGGTGCTCCGGGACCTGGAATTTTGAGCGCTTTGATTATACTTGGTATGGTATATTTCGTGGCAAGGAGGAATATGGATGAGTGAGGAAATTACCGATAACAGGAAAGACCTGGTGTACTATTTCAGGCAGGCGAGTTTTGCAATACTGATGCTTTTGATTCTTATATCGGTATTCCGGCTATATTTTGCTCTGGAAAATATTATCAGTACGTGGTTTGAATACCAGTATGTGCCGATATTCAGGGCTGCTTATAACCTGGTTGTTCTTTTAGTATCCCTGTACATTGTAATACATTATTTTGTCAGGAAGCAGGATTGAACTGCTTTCCTTATTTTTATTTTTACCCGGCAGCATTTATATAACTCCCGTTCATATGCACACCAGACAATGAACAAAAAACCGGAACTTCTTGCTCCTGCAGGCGACTACGATTCCCTGGTGGCTGCGGTCCAGAACGGGGCTGATGCAGTCTATTTCGGAGGTTCGGCTTTCAGTGCACGGGGTTATGCAGACAATTTCCCGGCTGACAGTCTCGGGGAAGCGATCGATTATGCTCATCTTTACGGTGTCAGAGTTTATATGGCCGCAAATATCCTGATAAAGGAAAGTGAGTTTTCGCAGGCAATTGATTTTTTGACTCAATTATGCAATATGGGAGTGGATGCTGTCATCGTACAGGATATTGGGTTGCTTGTCGCCTGCCGTAATCACCTCCCGCAATTGCCGGTTCATGCCAGTACCCAGATGACGGTACATAACACTGAATCTGTGAAACTGCTGGAAAGATACGGGGTAAAGCGTGTGGTCCTCTCCCGGGAGATGAGTCTGGAAGAGATTGCTGCACTTAATGATAACACGAATATGGAAATTGAAGTCTTCGTGCACGGAGCTCTCTGTATATCGTATTCCGGACAGTGTCTCATGAGTAGTATGATTGGGGGGAGAAGTGGTAATAGAGGCTACTGCGCCCAGCCCTGCCGCAGGCAGTATTCGCTTAGATGTGATGATGAGATTGTTGAAGCAGGCTACCTGCTAAGTCCCAAAGATCTGTGTGCAGCCCGTCTGATTCCGGAGCTGGTAGCAGCGGGCGTGGATTCTTTCAAGATTGAAGGCAGGATGAAAAAACCCGAATACGTGGCGGGTGTGATCTCCGTCTATCGCAGGCTCATTGATCGTTATTTTGCAGATCCCACAAAGTTTCATGTGACCGAATCAGAGATACGTTATCTTGAACAGCTCTTTAACCGGGGGTTCACCTCAGCCTATCTTGAAGGAGGCACCCAGGATATGATGGGTACCGTCTCCCCGGGTAATCAGGGCATTCTCATTGGGACAGTTATGGGAATGAGCAGGTACATGGATCGTGCTGTAGTTTTCCTTGAGGAAGACCTGGCTGTAGGTGACGGGATTGTTTCAAAAGCATGTGAGGGTGAGAAGATAGGCGTGATCTATCGGGCAGGCAGGCAGGAAAAGAGTGCCTCAGCCGGGGATACTATAGAGATCCCTTTCTCCGGAAGCCTGCGCGAGGGGGATATCCTTTACCGCACCCTGGACAGCCTCCAGATAAAACAGTTGCAACAGACCTATACTTCTGCTGCTCCACAGCGTAAAATTCCGGTCAATATGCAGTTTGAGGCGCGGCTGGGTCATCCCCTAAGTCTGTCAGTGGAGGATGAGGATTGTAATACTATAGCCTTAAATTGCGACTATGTCGTAGAGGCGGCCAAAGGAAAAGCAGCCTCTGAAAAACAGTTGCGTAAACAGCTGGCAAAACTGGGTAATACGGCTTTTGATCCCTCCTCTATATCTATAAAAATGGATGACGGGATCTTCGTTCCCGTTGGTGTACTGAATGACCTGCGTAATGATGCTGTGGACCTTCTGCAAAAAAAACGAACTGAAAAGTATCATCGGAAATGCAGCAAACCTTCTCTTGAGCCGATTAATAATAGAGCAGCGGCTAATACAAACCCCTTGCTCTGTGTGGCTGTATCCTCGGTTGAAGATGCGAAGGCTGCTGTGGCTGCAGGTGCAGATGTGATCTATTTTGCAGGACTGCACATGCCTTCGGTTGATGAAATTGCTATGGTTAAGAAACAATGTGAGAGCGGTGGTGTGTCTCTCTATCTTTGCACCCCGCGAATAATTAAAAACGGGGAAATGAAAGATCTTTTCTGGCTGCTGGAAGAGGCACGGGAATGCAGTGGACTGCTTGTGGCTAATGCGGGGATGATCGGTATTGCATCGGAAAAGGATATTCCTTTTGTTACCGACACCCCGCTAAATATTTTCAACCACCATTCATGTACCGTCCTGAAAAACCTCGGGGCCCGAAGGGTCACGGCATCTCCGGAACTGACACTGGATGAACTCGGTCAGGTCACTGACGGTTGTGAAGGTCTTGAATGCATAGTGGAAGGCAACTTCGAGGTAATGGTCTCAGAATATTGTCCTCTTTCGCACACTTCAGGATGTTCGGATTCCTGCCGGGAGGGGGAGTGTGTTCTGGTTGACAGGAAGGGTTATTCCTTTCCCCTGAAAATGGATGAACACTGCCGGATGCACCTGCTCAACTCCCGGAGATTGAGCATGCTTGATTACCTGGGGGATGTAACTGCCACAGGGGTTTCTGCTATACGTATCGAAGCCCGCTGGGAATCCCCCGGTGATATAGACAGGCTGGTTGGCCTGTACAGGCAGGTCCTGGATGGCCGGGCGGATGCAAAGAAAATGCGTGCAGGCAAAAAATATACCACTGGTCACTTCTATCGGGGTGTACTATGAAAGTATTCCTGTCAGGTTCTATCAGGGGAGGCAGGCAAAACCTCCCGGTTTATCAGCAAATGGTACAGATTGTAGAAAACCAGGGGCACGATGTGGCCAGTCTGCATGTGGCGGACCCACACGTTGAAGAAAATGAAACAGGCATGTCCGAATCCGAAATTTATGAAAGGGATATGCACCTGCTTGATGGTTGTGACTGCATGGTTGCGGAGGTATCTCTTGCCTCCACAGGGGTTGGCTATGAAGTATGCTCTGCCCTGAATCTTGGTATTCCGGTACAATGTGTTTACCGTGAAGGTTCAACGGTCTCTGCAATGCTGCTGGGAAACACCAACCACCTGATCCTCTTGGATGCCTACCGTGAAGAAAAAGATCTCGAAGCCCTCATCCCGTCGTTTTTGGACTTTGTGAGCGGTGAAGATGAGCAGATGGAATGACCTTTCAGGCCAGTATGGATGAAAGACAAGCCCCTGTATTGGAAACAAATATATCATTATGCTGCATATTTTCGTTTATGGTAGGATCAGAAATAATTCTCGTTCTTGTAGCGATCATTGTAGCCCTTATGATCTATAAAGTTCTCAAGACCGTTAAAGGGCTCATAGTAAACACCATTCTTGGCCTTGCCATAATCGTGGGAGCAAACATCGTTTTCGGATTAGGTATAGCTTACTCGGCTGTGGTAATACTTACATGTGCTATTGGCGGACCAATCGGGGCCTTACTGGTTATCCTGCTCAACCATCTGGGAATCTTCTTCTGAAGGTTTGCAGGCCACCAGAAAAATCGAGTGGCGGGTGTATTCCCTGCCCCTGAAAATCTTTTTTTTCAGTCTGTTTTCTTTTTTAGTTATATCTA